>JADHVA010000009.1 GCA_016784245.1 Nanobdellota archaeon | reverse complement strand
CCTGGAACAGGAAAATCACAAGTAGTTCTCAATCTTATTGCTAATGCTGTATGGAATAATAAGACTATTTTATTTGCAAGTAAAAATAATCGAGCAGTTGATGTTGTAAATAACAAATTTAAAGAAATTTTATCTAAAGATTTAATTGTAAGGACAGGTTCAAACCAACATCGAAAAAATGCAAAGTTACAGATTCACAAACTTTTTCAACAAAAAAATGATTTAAATATCTCGCCTTATTTTAATAATAATAAACTAAAAATTAAAAAAATTATTAGTAATATGAATTTGCTTAAACAAAAATTAGAAAATCTGTCTAAAGTAAATGAAGAAATCGAACAATTGCAAAATAAAACAGACCAGCAATCAAAGCAAGTTCCAAGAAAACTCTATAACCTCTGTAGTAAAGATAAATTTGAAAAGATTAATAAATTTGAAATTGAGACAGATATAATCAACCATTTTGCAAATAAAAGTTTCTTTAGAAAAATACTTGAATGGATTTTCCCTTCTATTTACCAAAAAAGAGAACAAGTTCTTTTCAAAAAATATTATAATTTACTTAGTACTAATTTTAAAGATTATTTAACAAAGAATATTCAACTTAATGGAAAAGGAATTCAAAAATCTTTAGAATGGATACTTCTCTTTAAACAAATGGATTTGCTTAGAAAGGAAACTAATAATTTAAAGAGAAAACAGATCAAATCTCATTCTTATTATGCTCTAGACTCTCAAATTAGATCTCAGCAAGAAAAAAAAGTAATAGTCTCAAGAAATATCTTTGAAAATTATTGGCTTGAAAAATTGAAGAATACTTCTCCTAAGGATGAAAATCATGTATCTAGATATATTGATGCTACAGAGAAACTAGAAAGGTATATTGAGAACTACTCTCTATGGAAACAATTAGTCCAAGAGCAAAAAAATGAAATCAAAGAGATATTACAATTCCTTCCTATTTGGGTTGTTACTAATCTTTCTGCAAAAAAGAGTTTACCCTTAGAGAAAAATATTTTTGATTTATTAATCATTGATGAAGCATCACAATGTGATATTGCTTCCGCTTTACCACTTTTTTATAGAGCAAAACAAGTAGTTATTATTGGAGATCCTAAGCAATTGAAACATATTTCTATACTTAAGGAAACACAAGATAAGAAAATGGCTTCAGAAAATAAGATCCCTGAATTATATTTAGATTATGCTTATAGTAAAAATTCTCTTTATGACTTAGGAGATAGAATAATCAAAAATAAAAATAAACTTCCACTTTTATTGAACCAACATTATCGATCATATAAAGATATTATTAACTTTTCTAATCATTTTTTCTATGAAAAAAAGTTAAAAATTAAAACTAATGATAGTAAATTAATTCATAAGGATATTCATCCAAGAGGTATTAAGTGGTTTAATATTAGTGGTAAAACTCAAAATCTTTTTAATAAAAATGAAGCAATAGAAGTTATAAGGATTCTAAAAACTTTTAAAAAATCTAATTTGAAAAAAGTTTCATTTGGAATTGTAACTTTATTTAGAGCACAAATGGAATTAATTGCTAAGATGGTTAATAATTCAAAAGATTTAAAGGATATGGATATTACAATTGGAACAACTCATAGATTTCAAGGTGATGAAAAAGATATAATTATTTTTTCATTAGCTATTTCTGAAGGTATAAAACAAAAAACACTTAATTGGATAAATTCAACTTCACAATTACTAAATGTTGCTATTACAAGAGCAAGAAGTGTTTTAATTATAGTTGGTGATAAGAAAAAATGTTTTAAAATAGGAGGTTTGCTTAAAGATCTTGCTGAATATAAAGAATCTCATGAGAGATTAGAAATTAATTTTGATTCACCTATTGAAGAAGAATTATTTAATAGATTAATTGAAGAAAAAATTGAAGTTTCTCCTCAATATGAAATAAAAGTTAAAGGGAAAAAACCCTATAGATTAGATTTTGCTTTGTTTATTAATGAGAAAAAATTTAATATTGAAGTTGATGGTGATAAAGCGCATTCTCAAAGGATAGCTGAAGATATTTTGAGAGATATTCATTTGAGAATGGAAGGATGGCAAATAAGAAGGTTCCAAGCCAGTGAGATTCAAAATAATATTGAAGAAGTTATAAGAGAGATTAAAAGGTTGTGTTGAAAGATTATAAACAGACTTTGAAAATCAACGAAACATTTATATTATCCCTTCTTTTTTTACTTATATTATGACTTGTCAAATTTGTGATGCAAAATCAGGATTCTATCCATTATGTAAAAATTGTAATATACTTAAAGATTCTGGAAAAATTACTAAGTGTGGAGAATGTGGAATTTGGAAGGAAGGAAATAAACCTTTATGTTATGAATGTTGGTTAAAGAATAATAAAAAAACTGAGAAAAAATCTTCAAATTATAAACCTTCTGAAATTGAAAAAGAAGAAACAAATTTTAGAACTAAATTTAAAGCTACTATTCGTGCTGAAGATGGACATATGGTTCGTTCAAGAGCTGAAAAAATGATTGATGATTGGTTATATCATAAAGGTATTGTGCATGCATATGAAAGAAGAGTTCCTATTGAAGAAGAAGTTTATTGTGATTTTTTTATTCCAATTGGTCAAAAAGTCTGGATTGAATTTTGGGGTCTTGAAGAAGAAAAGTATCTTAAAAGAAAAGAAATAAAAAAACAATTTTATAAAAAATATGGAAAACATTTAATTGAATTAAATAGTAAGGATATTGAAAATCTTGATGATATTTTACCTATAAAATTAAGACCATTTTTACCACCTACTTTTAGTTTTGACTAATTTTTAGAAGATTATAATTATAAATTTAGATTAGTAAATCTTATATTAAGAATTGATAGATTTTCTTTTATTTTTTATATGATGTGAAACTATCATTTTTAATCTGGTAGCATTTATACTGCCTCTATCTGCTTTCCGATGATGAGTAGGACAAAGAACAACTAAATTAGAATACTTATTAGATCCTCCATTACTTCGTTTAGTAATGTGATGAACTTCTAAACTTACATTTTCATTACAATGAGGATATTCACATTTATTACCTCTTTGCATAATTACCTTTTCTGCTTCATATTTAGTTAGCGGTTTAACTCTAGTATGGTTGCTTGATTTTTTATTATTAGTATTATTAGTAGATGTTCCAAAACTATCATTATTCATTTTGTCCCCATTATCTAAAAAATTTTCCAATGGATTCTTCTCTTCGGTCTTAATAATTGTTACTTTGGGTTGAAATGTATTCTTATCTAAGTCAATTTTTTTATCATTCGACCATTTATTATTACATCTCTTACAAAGATAATGGTGTTTATGAGTATGAATTTTATGATCAATTACATGAGCTTTTCCATTTTCAACATTTTTAACAGAACCATCAGAATATAGATATTTTTTTCTATCGTAATGAGTTTTAGGAATAATTTGTTCATCAATTTTTTCTTTATTAGTTTCATTTTTTACAAAAGTTCTCTTACATTTAGGACATCTAGTATCCCACATAAAATAAGTAATTATTCCAAATAAACTTCCAGCAATGATTAAAGGAATTTGAAAATAAGGATATAATTTATTAGAAATAAATGCAATCCCTAATATGGATGTTATAATTGAAATTAAACCGGTATAATACATAGCTTCTTTGTAAAATGGAAAAGGTTCAACATGTTTTATCATATTAATTGAATATTTTAATTAATATATAAACCTTTTTAGTTTAATTCCATTCTATAAAAAAAATTATATCTATTTCTAAAAAATAAATCTTTCTAAAAGAAAAAATAACAAAAAAAAATAAAAAAAATTTAAGCTAATTGTGCGTCAATAATTTCTGCAATGGTGTCAAAAGATTGTGCACCAACAACTAACTCGTTTCCAACCAAGAAACTAGGAGTTCCAGTAATTCCTAATGAAGAAGCTGCAGCCATATCTGCTGTAACTAAATCAGTTTTCTCACCAGATTCTAAACATGAATTAAAAGTATCCATATCTAAACCTATTTCTTCAGCAGCACTAACAATATAATCTGCATCAATTAAATCTTGGTTTTCAAACAAAATGTCATGATATTCCCAGAACAGACCTTGATCATATGCACACTCAGAAGCTTCAGCAGCTGCTTGAGCATTTGCGTGGAATGACAAAGGATAGTTTTTGAAAACTAAATTAACTCTGTCACCATATTCTTCCATGATAAGTTCCATTGTCCAATATCCTCTTTCACAGTAAGGACATTCGAAATCTGAGAATTCAATAATTGTTAATTCAGGATTTTCTGCACCAGTACTAGGATCAGCACTTGTATCAATTGTAGATGCATCAAAAGTATTTGAGTCATCAGTTGTATCATCTGTAGTATCATCAACAGCGTCATCAACAGTATCTGCACTTGCTTCCATAGGAATTGCAGTAGGGAATAAAACTTCTCCATCTAAAGTAACATAAGATGTGTAATCTTCAGTTAACCCATTTGAATAAGTAATTTCTAAAGCTAATTTGTAAAGTCCATTTTCTTCACTTACAGAAACTAATTCTGCTTCACCCAGACCACCAGCTAAAAGTTCACTATTAATGTAACTTACAGCAGTATCCGCAACTTCAGATGAATCAGTTGAAGCACTGACACCTGAGAAGCTCGGAAGGCCATAGGAGTATAGTCCAACAATTATAATTAAAAGTAATATATACGTAGTATATTTCCAAGTTTTTAGTCTAACCATTATAATTCCTCCATGTATTGAATATTATTTTCTAAAATAGTTTATTTAAAGATTTATATCCTTCGATATAACCCCTTATAAAAATAACTTTAGTAATATAAATCCTTATAAATCTTATGTATTAAATGAAAGTTATGGCTTTGTTTGATAGATGGAGAGGGAAAACTTTGTATTTTCCAGGATGTTCTGCAAAATTCTTACAAAAAGATATTCAAAGAAGACATGAACAGTTGTTAACAATCTGTGGAATTGATTATGTAAAGTTGAAAGAATTAGAAGTTTGTTGTGGTATGCCTGCTCTAGAGTTTGGATTTAAAGATGATTTTAGAAATTTGAAATCAAAAAATCAAAATACTTTTAGAAATCAAAAAATGAGTAAAATTATTTGTTCTTGCCAAAAATGTTATATGGTTTTTAAGAAATATTATTCAGATGTAGAAGTTGTGCACATCTCTGAAATTATTTTGGAAAACATTGCAAAGTTGGAAAAGAATTTGGAAGGAGAAGAAGTTACATTTTATGATGCTTGTAATCCAGAGAAATATCCTGAGCTGTATGATAATCCTAGAAAAATTTTAAATGAAATTAGAGTGAGAGTTGAAGAACTTGAATTCAATAAAGAAAAAAGTCTGTGTTGTGGGAAAAGTTTAGAATGTGTGTCAGAAGGAGTTGCACAAAAAATGGCAGATGAAGTTTTGAAAAGTGTGAAAACTGAGAAACTAGTTTGTATGTCACCAGATTGTTATTTGTATTTGAAGAAAAATAATCGAAGAGGAATTAAAGTTGTAGAATTGTCAGAGGTGTTGTTATGAAGTTAGCTGATATTTTTCCAAAGAATAGAATGTCTTTGAATGAAATTGATAAAACAATTTATGCAAGAGATGCTTCTGAGTATGAAGGAATTTGTAAAGCTGTGGTTTGGCCGAAAACAGCAGAAGAAGTTCATCAGTTAGTGCATTATGCTAGACGAGCAAATGATAGGTTGACTATTAGAGGTGCAGGAACTAGTAGCTTCGGAGGATGTGTGCCAGCAGATTCTATTGTAGTTGATATGTCTAAAATGAATAAAATTATTGAAGTTGGAAAAGATTATGTTATTGTAGAAAGTGGAATGGTAGTTGATGATTTGAATAAAGAATTGAAAAAAGTGAAAAAGTTTTTTCCTGTTCTTCCTTTAGAATCTGAAGTTTGTACAATAGGAGGAATGTTGGCAACAAATTGTTTGGGCTTAGAAACTTATTATGGAAAAATGCAAGATTGGATTTTGGAAATTAAAGTTGTTGATGGAACTGCAAAAGTTTTAGATTTAAGTCCTGTTCCTGCGAGATCATTTATTGGAACCGAAGGAGTTATGGGAATTGTTTGTAGAGTTAAATTGAAAGTTTTAACAAAGCCAATGATGAAAACAGTGTCAATATTCAAATTTAATACTTTGAGAGTTTTATTAGAAAAAATAAAAGAGTTGGAAAATGATGAAAATGTTTTGGAAATGTATTATTTAGATGAATTCTGTTCAAATTTGTTAGAATTAGGCGGAGAGATGCATCTGATTGTAGAATTAAAAGATGAATCTGGTCTGATAAAAAATAAAGATGAAATTAATAGCTTGAATGAAATGAAAAAAACTTTGCAACATCTTTTAGTTAATAAAAGATATGGACAAAAAGAAGATGTGAAAATTCCAATGGAAGCTATGTCTAAATTTTTGTTCTGGTTGAGAAAAAATAATGTTCCAAGTTTTGGATATTTGAAATTAGGAATTGTGCATCCGTGCTTTAGAGATTATTCTAATTTGCCAAAAGAAATGTATCAAATTGTGAAAAGATTAGAAGGAGAATTGAAAGGAGATTATCCAATGGGGATTAAAAAGAAAGAATTGATTCCTAAGAAAGTTCAAGAACAGTTGGATATTTTGAAAAATCAGTTCGATCCTGCAAGAATATTTAACAGAGGTGTTTTAATTGATTAAATGTATAGAATGTGGATTGTGTAAAGAAGTTTGTCCAGTGTTTAGAGTTTTGAAAAGAGAAAGTGTTTCTCCAAGAGGCTTTGCGATTCTGCAAAATAAAGAAGTTTATAACAAAATGTTTTACATGTGTTCTCTGTGTAATAATTGTAAAGTTGTTTGTCCGTATAAAGTAGATTTGAAACTTTTAGAAACTCGAGAAGAAGTGAATAAAGAATCTGGTGCTACTGATAAAATGAAAGAGATAATTGAGAATTTGAGGAAAAGTGGCAATATTTATGGTGAGTGAAGTACATCTAAACATTTAGATAATTCTTTAGGTAAAGTTCCCCATTGACCATAAGTTTCTAATAAATCTAAAGTATAACTGGATCTTAAAGCAAAAAATTCTCTAGAATATTTACCAGAATCTTTCATTAAAACTAATTCTTCGCATTCTCTTTGTAATCTTGAAGTTTCTTCAACTAAAGTCCAGTACTCAATTGGAGGTGGATCTGGTGCTGGTGCTTCTATTTGTGTTACTTGAACTACAAGAGGTGAACAAGCTGTGAGATATAGTAAATGTAAAAGCATAATATAGAGATATAAAAAATGAGAGTTAATAAGAGTTAGGTTTATTTATATTTAAACTTCTTATTATATTTTTTGTGATTGAATATATTTAAAATTAAAATAGTAATTTCAGAATTATTTCCTTCAATGGAATATATTAATCTCCACCCATCAACAAGATTTATTTTCCAAACATTGTTTACAGCAAATTTTATAATATATTCTTTAGGTATTTTATCTTTAGAAATATGTGTACCATACTCTGGATCAATTCTAAGAAAGTTTGTTTTTTGTTTTACTGAATTTAAAATAATTGTGTTAAGTTTATTATATTCTTTTTTTGCATCAGTAGATAATATGATCCTAATATCTTTATCTTTCCACTTCATATCTCAGTGCCTTCTTCAATTGCATTACGCAATTTATGGCTTGGATTGTGTATCCAAAGAATTCCCTTTCTACCATCAAGAATCTTTCCACTATCCTCTAAATATTCAAGAATTAAATTAAGAGTTTGATGCATAATTTTTTTAGGAAGCATTTTCTTTAATTCCTCTCTTGAAATGAGATCATTTGCATTTTTTATTGTATTTTCTACCATAAGGATTGTCTTTAAATTGGGATAGTGTATTACTTTTGTCAGTTCCATTTTTATTAAACCTATATAATCTTATATAAATAGTTGTATACACTTATATATAAATCTTTTGTTTTATTCCTATTCTATTTCTTCTATATTTACCACCTCTTAACTAATTATTATTACCATAAAAGATTCTAGAAATTCAAATTAAAAAAAGTTAGTTAAGATTTTTTGAAAAGTTTTCAGAAATTATTTCAAAACTTCTCCAGTCTTTCTAGACCAAAGGACTAAATCAAGTTCGTTCATTGGAATATTAATCTCTTTGGACCAAAGTTTCATCTTTTCTTCAATCTCTAAATATCTTTTTTTGGTTAAAGATTTAGGAATTTCATTAATAACTCCAAACTCTTCTAAAGATCTCAAAATGTGTTTATCTAAAATTGCATAATCAGAAAATCCAATATTCCTTAAGAAATGAGAAGATTCTTTGTAACCAAGGCCTTTGATATTTTTTACCAAATATTCTCTGTCAAATTTTATGGGAACAGTTCTAGCATAAAATATGTATTCAGTTCTTCTGTTAAAAAAACGACAACTTAATTCTTTTAATTTATTATTTAATTCTTCATAGCTAGAATCAATTAGGAAATTATTAGCACCTTCAACAACTCTTGAAGCCATTTTTGAAGATGTGTTTGCAGCTAAAATGCAAAAGCAAAGTTCAAGAAAGATCTCTCTATCATCTTTCTTGGTTTTAAATTCAGAAAGTCTCTCATCAATTATTTTCTTGTTTTTCTGAAAGTGAGAGTATAGCTCGTTTAACTTCTTGGATGACTTCATCTAAAGGTTTTCCTGTGGTTTCAATGAAAATATCATAATTATTTTGATCATCAATATCCACATTGTATAATTTTTGGTACTTTTTTCTGTCTACTTCCCATCTTTCTTTGTTTCTTACAGCTAACTCTTCCGGAGAAGATGCAGGTGCTTCAGTAGTTCTTTGAGCATTAAAAATTCTTTTTGCTGCTTCTTCATAAGTAACATCTAGAAAAATCTTAATTGCATTTTCAATGAAATGGAAAGCTAATTTGCTGTCAAATATGAAATTGTCTTCCTCTTCACCAATCTTCTTAGTTCTTGAATCAACTTGGTGGTCAATGTCATCAGGTCTTATTTTCATGAACTCTTCAATTTTGTAACCTCTTTCCTTTGCAAGCTCACGCATTAAGTCACCTGTAGAATAATGTTTTAAGTTTAAGTCTTTAGCTAAAGCCTTTGCTATAACAGATTTTCCGGAACCAATTCTTCCACATAAAGTTATTTTCATAAGTATAATTAATTAATAATAATATAAAAGGATTATTCTTTTATCTTCTTTTCAAGCCTGATTCTGTTAGTCATTCCAAAAGCATATTTTGAGATTACTTTCTTTGCTTCTAAATTTTTTAGTAATCTGTGGATCTTAACCTTTGAAAATTTAGATTCAATAACTAAATCCCTTTGAGTCATATAGCCATTATGATTTTCCAAAATACCAATAATCTTCTTTTCATCTGGAAGTAAAACATCTGAATCAATTTTGTTTTCGTGCTTCTCTTCTACCTTCTTTTCAGTTTCTTTTACTGCTTCTGTCACAATAACTTTCTGGCTAGATCGCATCAAAGCAATACCAGCTAAGAAGCTAGTGATACTTCCAAAGGCAGTTGTAATTGCAAGGAAACCATAAATCCATTTGGTTACATTTAGAACAGCATCTTGAAGCATTAATCTCTTGAATAAGAAAATTTGGCCATCATTTATGAAAGTAATTAAGAAAAATATAAAGAGCAAAACTGAAATTCCAAAGTAAATAAAACAAAGGATCATTACAATATTTTTGAATGTGGTTTCAAGTTGTTTCATCGTTTTACGCCTTATTACGCCATTTTACAAGGACAGTTTAAATGGTGTTTCGAACTATCTTGGTTTTAGATCCGAAGCTTTTAAGGTTTATGGATCTACGGAGGTATGAAAAAATGAAAAAAATATGGGCAATATTGTTGCTAGCACTAGTGGTGTTAAGTACAGTAAGTGTAATGGCAGCAGAAGAGACAAGTACTGATGAAATAGAGGTAGTAGTAGTAGATGATACTGATGAACATAAGTTCCCACTACAACCAGTAAAATGGGCTATTGAACAAGTAATGGAAAAGTATGATCTAAGTGAAAGTGATAGTATAGGAGATCTTCTAGAAGCTATTGAAAATGAACTTGATGAAAGAAAAGATGGACTTATGGAATTACTTGGAGTAGAAACAGAAGATGAACTTAAAGAAGCTTTGAAAACTCAAAAAATTGACAAAATCAAAGAAGTTTTAGGTTTAGATGAAGATCTGAGTGATGAAGAAGTTCTTGAAATTGCTAAAGAAACTAGACATGAAGAAATCAATGAAATACTTGGTTTAGATGAAGATGCTAGTAAAGAAGAAGTGCAAGAAGCAATGAAAGAATGGAGGCAAGATAATCATTGGTTATTCCCAAAGATTAAACAAAAATTTAGATTCATGTTCCCTTAGGTCTTTCCCCAAAAAAGAATATAAGGTAAAATCTAGGATATCTTTGGTTTGGGTGTCCTAGATCTTTTTTTATTTTTTTAGTTAATTTTATAAATGATTTCTTTAAAAAAAATATTATGTATGAAGGCGATTTAGTACAAAATTATGCTGAAGGAGAGATATTAGATAGATCTCTAGAAGAAATTCTTAGCTTAGAAAGAGAAGGTACAATTACAAAAACAAATGCATTAAGAATGGAAACTTTGGTAAAATATTCTTCATATGGACAAGTTTATGCTGCTTCAATTTTAGATCCTAGTTTAAAAGATAGATTGGAACATAATGTAAGATTTAGAAAAGAAGCTAAAGAGTATGGTATTGATGTAGATAAATGGCATGAAGGAATTGAAGATAAAGAACCTTTGAGGTTGAAATTAGAAAAAGCAGCTAGATTAGAAAGAGATAAAATTTATTCATATTTGAAAGAAGCGTTTGAAATAATTGAAGAATTTAAAGAAAAAAGTTCTATGTCATTTGAATATTATGCTGAAGAATTTACACATGTAGATTATGAAGAATTAGTTGAAACATATTATGAAGGAAACTATCCTCAATTTTTAAATAGTTTATTTGGTTATACTTTAATAGAAGAATCTGAAGAGAGATATATAGAAATTTTAGAAGAATTAGAAACTGAAATAGGTCTTGAACAAGATTCTTTTTTTATGAGTCACGATGAAAGAAAAGCAACCATTGACCAAATACTTCCTAAATTAGTAGAAAGTGATAAAGATAAATTTGAAAAGGATTTAGAATTAAGAATAAAAGAAAGACTTGAAAGAATAAATTTATTAGTTTGTTATGAGAATTGGCAAGAAAGAAAAGAAATTGAACATGAAGGCAAATTAGATAGTTTGTTAAAATCTTTAAGAAATCTTGTAGAATCTAGTTATTCTAGTAATAGTTTTTATAAAAAAGTATTAAACATTTTTGAAAATGGAGATTCTAAAGCAGTTTTAAATGATTATTCTTATGTAGTTGTTTATGATTTTGATGTCATGAAAATACATAATTTAATAAGTCATATCTCAGAAATTGAGGATCCTAATTTGATCTCTTCAAGAGTAAAAAAAGTTGCAGAAGTAGAATATACTTGTCAAGTTGAAGAATTATTGCCAAAAGATATTAGTTTTGGAAATGATGGGGGATGTTGTATTGCTGCAAATATTTGTAATACTAGAGGAGATTTAGGAAATAGTAATTATATTCCTTTTTATCAATTAGATGATGCGACAATAGTTATTGGGATTTATCAAAAAGCTGTTTTGTCAAGAAGTAAAAAAGAATTGAATAGGAAAAAAAGAAGAGTAGGAATGTTATTAGTTCATGCAGGAATAAATTTAGAAAATAGAGCTGTTCAAGGAGTAAATTCATTAGAATTGTCAAGTGCAATGAATCCATTATCAAATAAACCATTAAAGGAATTAACAAATAATTGTTTAAGATATGTTGATCAATTAGGAATTGAAAGTGGATTTGAAGGTTTAGTTATGGGAAATCATTATTATAATACAGCAATTAATTATTTACCAACAAACCTTACACTTTTATCTACATTAATAGATCAAAATAACAAAGGCGAGATTATTAAATTACCTGATTATGTTGCTGAAGGTAAACAAAGATGGTATTCTGAAATCTTTGATAAACATGGAAATTCAAGAGAGAAAACAATTGTTTGGATAAGAAAACCTGGTGAAGAAAATATTTTGGAATGAAATTATTCTAATAAATTCCCATAACCAATTAATCTAAATCTATGACCTAATAATCTAGAAATTGTAATCTTGTCGTCCTTAGTAGCACAAACAGGTAATTTTAATTTTGCTTTGAAAAAAGTTTTTTTAATTTCAGTTACCATACCAACTGTTGCAGAAGAATTTACATTAAGTAATAAAGTCTCACCCTTTTTGATAGGATTAACTTTTAATTCTTTTTCTGAACCAACAACTCTCTTCAATAGATTTGGTTTAAGTTTTATTTCATAATAAACAGGAGGTAATTTATCTGGATGACCAATAACATTTCCAGAAAGTGAATCTGATTTTACTAATGAAGGATCTAAGGAAGTCAATAATGCAATGGAACCACCCGGATGAGCTTCAGTTAAATCATCTGAACCACTTTTGATGCCTGTAATCTTTGTAACGACTGGCACCCATTTAACTCTACCTTCTTTCTCAACTTTTCTACCAGGCCTGATTTCAATCTTGTCTCCAACTTTTAAAGTCCCTTGTTTAATTGAACCACCTAAAACTCCACCATAAATTTTATTTGCTGTACAACCAGGTTTGTTAATATCAAAAGTTCTAGCAGTAAACATAATTGGATCTTTTTTTGGATCTCTCTTTGGAGTTTTGAAATTATCTTGAATAGCTTCAAGTAAAAGATCAATGTTAACATTTAACTTTGCTGAAATTGGAACTACTGGTGCATTTTCTGCAATTGTTCCTTTTACGAAATTTTTAATTTCATTGTAATTTTTTGTAGCTCCTTCTTGAGAAACTAAATCAACTTTGTTTTGAACAATTATAATATCTTTAATACCAGCAATTTCTAAAGCCATTAAATGTTCTTTAGTTTGAGGTTGAGGACAAGTTTCATCTGCAGCAACTAATAAAAGAGCAGCATCCATAATTGCACTACCTGAAAGCATAGTTGCCATAAGAGTTTCGTGACCAGGAGCATCTACAAAAGAAATGGATCTTAGAAATTTACCTTTTTCTTTAGAATCTTCTAAAGTTTCGTGAACATGATATTTTTTTATTTTGGGAAAGTGATAAATTGAAGTGTTTGCATAACCTAATCTAATAGTAATTCCTTTCTTAACCTCTTCAGAATGAGTGTCAGTCCATTTACCAGAAAGTCTTTGAGTAATTGTAGTCTTACCATGATCAACATGACCAACTAAGCCAATACTAATTTCAGGCTGTACTACTTTCTTTGTAACCATGTTATAAACAAAATTTTGTTTGTTTATAAAATTAACCTAAAAGAAAATAATGCATACCTTCTAATAAAATTAAGAATCTTTTTTTATCTTGCTTTAACAATGCTTTCCAGTCACTAAAATGTACTCATCTTTTTCGTGTATTTCGATCTCTTCTAAGTCATTGATAATAATATCATTTCCAGGAAGCAAGTAATTTACATTAAGACCTTCAATCTTAACTTTATGTTTCCTATCAAATTCAATAACTTTTTTTGGGCCTTCTACACTTAAATGAGGGTCGTTACTGTCGAAAAAACTAATAAAGCAAGGTCTATGATTGTAATCTTCAGGATCCAATCTTTTCTTTCTTGCAATTAATACGCTCTTAGTTTTATGTTTCATTTTAGACCTCTTACTCGAATTATTCAGCTTTTGGTGCTTCTTCTTTAGTAGCAAAAGTTTCTTCTAAAGATTTTGAACCGTACTTGATAACTTTAAGGTTGATTTGAGTTATATTTGAAGATATAGTGTTTCCACAAACTGTTTTTCTTACCTTCAAACCTGCTCTATTAGTTCTCATAGCTGTACCACGAGATAATAAAAGCTTTCTTCTCTGAGAACTATTAATATTACTTTTCATTGGAAAACCTGCAAAATCAGACCCACCTTTAATTTCTAGTTCATATCCTTCTAGACCTAAAAAGTCGCCTTTAAGCTTTTCTCCAATCTTTTTACCAATAACTGATTCATCTTCTAAAGCCTTTTGAAAAGTCTTTCCAGATTTTACATCATTTATTACAAATTTGAATTCTGCCATAATAGTAATTTGTTTTCCAATGGTTTATAAAGTTTTTGGAAAGAAGATTGATAATACTCGAGAGTAGTATTACAACTAGATAGTTAATTAACTTCAATAGGATCAAGAGACTGGTGTATTTTGGGAATAAAACCATTAAATTCACCAGATTTATTATAGGTCAAATCTACATCCATACCTGTAGTTTCAATAAAAATTTCTAATGTTTTTTCTAGACCTAACTCTTGAGTTAAAGAACTGGAAGTTTCTCTGATATATTCTGTAATATCCCTTGGTGTTTTTACATTTGTATATAATTTTTTTAAAATATCTTCTGGGTTCCAATCAGGAATTTCAAAACCAAGATCTTCTGCTGCCAGCTCAAAACCAACTTTAGGACAATATCCCATACCATGATAATAATTATAATACTCTCTGAAAGGAATTCCAAAATTATCGTGAATTCTTTCTTTAGAATATTTTGCAGCATAAAAAGTGCTTGCTGCAGTAATTGTTGTAAGAAAAGTAGATCCATATAATACAAAAGCATCTAAATAAGAATGAAGATTTGGAGGTTCAATATCAAAACCTTGATAATTCAAATAAGCAATACTAGTATCAAGAAGAAGTGT
>JADHVA010000008.1 GCA_016784245.1 Nanobdellota archaeon | reverse complement strand
GTTTGTACTTCTTCATCACTAACTTTTTGATAAGTTGCAAAACCAATTATATTTGGTACTAAAATTAAAACAATCAAAACAATAACTGGGATAGCTGATTTTGTTAAAAGAACTTTCAAATTACTTCCATGTTCTTTGATTTTAGAATCTTTTTTATGATCTTTATTTTTATTTAGAAAACTTAATACTTTCTTTTTTTCTTTTTTTTCTACTCTATGCTGTGGAGCACTAAATCTCTGTTTCTCACTCTTTTTTTCCATTATTAAATATTATGACTTAACATATTTATATAATTATCTAAGATAAAGAAAATAAAGATAGAAAAATTAAAGGGTGAGCAGCGCACCGAGTTTCCCGCATTAAATGCAGTACAGCAACGGAACGTCGGCCTATTTCACTTCTGTGTTCGAAACGGGAACAGGTGGAACCAGACCACTATGGCCGCTCGTATGTACAGAAAAATGGGGAATTTATAAAGCTTTCTATTCTCCCAATTCTATACTTCTCTCTTTAGCTCTATTTATTGTTTTCTTAATAATATCTTTATAATCAGAACTTTCTAATATTTCTCTTCCTGCCACAGTTGTTCCATTCGGAGAACTCACCATCTCAACTAATTTTCCAGCTTCTAATCCTTTTTCTTCCAACAATTTAGCTGTTCCTAAAAAAGTTTTCAAACTTAATGAATAAGCAACATCTTTATCTAAACCATTTTCAATTCCTGCTTCAGTAAAAGCTTCAATTAATCTTGCTACAAATGCTGGACCAGACCCACTTAACCCTGTAACAGCATCTAAATCTTTTTCTTCTAAATTATATGCAACTCCAGAAGATCTTAAAATAGTTTCAATTTTTTTTAATTCTTCTTCATTAACAAATTCATTAACACTAAAACCTGCAGCCATCTCCCCAACTAAACATGGTGTGTTTGGCATAACTCTAATTATTTTTTTTCCTTGCAAAACATTTTCCATTTGTTTTAATGTAACTCCTGCTGCAATAGAAACAATTAATTGTTCATTAATCTCTTCTTTTATTCCTTCTAAAACTTCATTCATAATTTGCGGTTTCACAGCTAGAAATATAACTTCAGAATTTCTCACAACTTCTTTATTATCTTCAGTAGTTTTAATTGAATATTCTTTTCTAACAAAATCTAAAGCTTCTGGAAAAATATCTGAACTAATAATTTCTTCATTTGAACTAATCTTTTTATCTAAAATTCCTTTCATTAAAGCTTTCGCCATATTTCCCGAACCTATAAAACCAATTTTCATGAGATTTCTATTTTATTTTACTTTTATAAAACTTACTCACTAGAATAACATATTTCTCTAATTCCACAATTATCACATTTCCATCCTTCAGTTACTTTTTCAGGTTTAACATCACTCTCTAATAACTTATTGACTTTTGCAATCAAATCAAAAATTTCTTCTCTAAGAAAATCATTCATAACAACCTTTCTTTTCTCATTTACAATTCTATACTCGACAAAACCTTCTTTTATTTCTTTACCATAATGTTCACTCAACAACATCATATATGCTCCAACTTGAACTTTATGTTCTTTCCAAACCCCATCTCTTGGTGCCTTTCCAGTTTTAATTTCCACTGGTGTAAAGCCTTCATCAACATTAACTTGGTCAACAATTCCTCTCAAACCTAAACTTTCAGAACTAACTCTTATTTCTGGTAAACCTCTTGGTAAGCACATCCATAATTCTTCACCATAAATATTTTTATTCTTTGCAAAGCCATACAAATCTTTACTTTTTTCTTTAGCTTCTTCTAAAAAGAATGGCCAAATATCTTGATACATTTCTAGACCTTTCAAATCTAATTCTTTCAAATTTTTTTTATACATCCTTAGAACTAATAATATTGTTTTATAGTAATTTTTTCTAAACTTCATTTCTAAATCTTCTAAACTATCCTTTTCAGAAAAAGAAGCAATTATTTCTCTATCATTTCTTCCAACTAACTCATAGACTTTGTGAATAATTATTCCTTTCACAGGCAATTCTTGTATTTTTTCTTTAACTTTCAAAACTTTTCTAAAATACAATTTTCTTGCACAATACATATAAGATGTTAAGTCTGTAACTGCTATCATAGATAATTAAAATAACTTGTACTATAAAAGAATTATTCTACTACTCTCAAAATTGGTCTTTTCATATATCTATTCGGATCAAAAGTCCAATAATCTCTTTCAGCAATCTTTTCTAAAAATACACCTTGTTCTCTTAAATATTCTCCTATTTCTTCATAAGAAGATCCAATATTTTCACAAAAACTTCTAACTGATGAATCTAAAACATATCCACCTGAAGCTTTTGAATCCTCTCGCTCTATTAATCGGCCAATTTGACTATTTTTTAATAATAATCCTATCAGATCTTGTTTTTCTTTTCTTAAAGATCCACTTGTTCCAATATCATTATTTACATTCTCTTCTAAATTTAATATTGTGCTCATAATTAACTTCAAAATCGAGGCTGTTATATAAATGCCCAGTTAAAGAATTATTCAACTCTCTGGTTTAACTTTTTTCTTAACTTTCTTAACTTTTTTAACCTTTCTTACTGGTTTTTTATTTTGTTCTATCCATTGAGATCTTTTTGCACAATTCACAGGATTCTTAAATTTTTCACATATATGAGATTCACAAGCAATTCCAAGATCTTTGTAATAAGCATTATTACTACAGTTCGGTGGAAGAATACTTTCTTTTTGTTTTTTATGCCAATTCATTTGTCCAATAAAATAACTTGGACTTAAGGGCTGTTTATTACTTTTATTCCATTGTTTTAATCTCTCAACCATATCTTCATGTCGCCAATTCATAGATTTCAAAAAATTAATCAAAACAAACAAAGCTCTTTTTTTCCCATCTTCCATTTTTCCTTCTAATATTTTTTCTATACATTTTGGAAAATGATTTTCAGCAATTGCATTCTTTGGAACATTTATCATTTTTCTTTCAACTTCAACAAGACCTTCACTTCCTCTTATAGCATTTTTTTTCCCATGCCAATCAAAAGCTTGTATCAATAATTGTTTTGCATCATTATTTACACTTTTACTTCTATCTAAAAAACTCATTGATGTTTTAATATTATCCGGCTCTGCATCAACTTTTTCAAATTCCATTATTTTATCTATAGGGATTGGTACAGAAGCTAACATACTTTTTTCATGTAAAGAATAAACTGATCTAAACAAATGTCTATTGGAAATTAATATTGTGTCAATATCGACGAGAACAAAGGGATTAAACTTTCCATTTTTCATTAATTCTTCTTTTGGCTTTTCAATTTTCTTTGCAATATCAGTAATATTTTCTTTCTCTAAAATTTTATTTGCTAACATATCCCAAATCATATTTTCTAAATACTCTGTAATGATTCTTGGTCCTTCTGGAAACCAATCTTTAATATTTACTCCATTAACTTCATCAGGAAAAGATTCAAAAGGAATACCTATATGGAATCCTTTATTTCCTGAATTATGTAACAATATTGGATAATAATTCCCAAAAAATCTTTCCGTTTCTTCAACAGACACATCATAAACTATTGTTTTCTTCAAATAAGAGATTTTTTTAACTGTAACTGTAGTTATATCTCCTTTTATAGCTTTTTTATAATTTTCAATAATACTTTTTGATCTTAAATTCAATTCAATTGTTTTATAATTTTTAAACCAGTCTATAACATTCTGAATTCTTCTCAAATTTGCTTGTTTTTTCTTAAGTGTCATTTGTTCCTTTCTATGTTTTAAAAATTTTTCAGGTTTACATTGCTTAAATACTTCTTTCAATCCATCTACAGGTAATAACTTGTCATTTGGATATGGAGAAAATTTATTTCTTTTCACATTAAATTCTTGCATCTCAATTTCAGATTTTGGAATGTGGATTATATGGACATAAGATTCCTTAAATTTATTCCCTTGAAGAAGCTCATGTTCTTTATTCTTTTCAAATCCTAGATTACATGAGATTCCATTCAGTTTACATAACCAAACTAATTGTGTAGTTAACTGTAGAGCTACAGATTTTATTGCAATTGAATATTGGCCTTTTTTATGTCCATCTCCTCTAATATATCCTCGTAATAATTCTATAAAATGCACTTTTGGTAAATGCCATACAAAATTAGGCATTTTTTTTTCTTTTTTATCTTTACATAGACTCTTAATTAAGGTATAGAATTCTTTAGAATGAACTACAATTTGATGAGAATTTTGATTTGGATGTCTTTCACAAATCTTTTTGTTTTTATATAAGGTTTTTATTATGTTCTTACAATCATTAATATATTTTTTTTCATTAACATTAAATGTAAATCCAACTTGATTTATACTTTTTGTTGCATGTCCTTCAGATAAATAATACCCTATTAATCTCATAAGATCTTTTGTTATTTCTATTTTTCTTTTAATCTTTTTTTTATTATAACTAAATTCATGTATCAAATAAGGTTTTTCTCTTTTAATTTCTGTTTTTCTAAAGCTAATTAAATGATCTCCTTCCTTTAATTCTTCAACTTTCTTTTGAATTATAAATCCTTGATCCCAACAAAAAACAGAATGGTGTTTTGTTACCTTTAAAGGTAGCTTACTATTTGTATGAAAAACTTGAAAAACTTCATCTTTATGAGCTATATAATCATAGATCCTTGCATATTTTAGCTTATTATTTTTATCTAATGAAAGCACATCTAATTTCTTTTTTTCTTTTATTTTCTTAATTACCTTTCTAATTGCCAATAATTCAATATTTCTCCCTTCTCTAATTAATATTGGAGTATCACCAGTAACACTAAACTTACAAGAAACATTTTTCACATCATGAAATTTTATTGCTTCAATAAGAAAATAAGCTGTTAGTTTTGCATAATTCCAATGGACTGTATCAATATCTAAAATTAAATCCCAACCTTTTCTATTTGCATCTAATTCTCTTTTTGTCATTCCAGCTTTTAACTGTAAAGGGTTACTCCATCTTTCTTCAGAAACATGAAAAGAAGTAGCACCTTTTTTTGCCATATCTTTTACATCTCCTATAAAAGTTAACACATCTGGTCTTCGACCAAAGCCTTGTCCATACCTTGGAGCAATCTCTCTATCTTCAGCTAACTCAAGCATTTTCTCTTGAATTTCTTTTCTTAAATAATATTTGAGGAACTTATCTCGCATACTTATTCCTTTAGATTTGAAATATATAAGTATTTAGTAAGATTAATTGAAAGATTTTCAGCTTTATTGTTGTAGAATAATCTTCAACAAAGATTTAACTATCTTTTCAAAACTCTAAATCTAAAATGGAAGATAAAAACCAACTTGAATTGAAAAGGATTGAAAGAATCCTATTAGAAAAACATCCAAATTGGTCGCAAACAAAAGCAAAATGGCTTGCAAGACAAGCAATGGGGTACTAATGAAACAAACAAACTTAGAACAAATGCTACCTGAATTTGCTAGAGTAATTATTTCAGGAAACTATCATTTAAGTGAAGAAGAAAGAAATAGATTCCTTGAAAATTATGATTCTCCAGAGGAACATAATCCAAAGTGGCATCAATGGGGAATTTTAACACATTCATTAAAAACCAGAGAGGCTTATGATACAGAATTAAAAGTTTACTTAGAAGCTTGGGGAATGACAAAAGAAATTGATAGATACTTTGAAAAACAAATTGATGGAACTCCTAAAGGAGAATTACTAAGATTATCCTTACCTTTACATGATATAGGTAAATTTTTGAAAAAAGGAAAACATGATTTCGATGGACATGAAGAAGAATCAGGAAGATTAATTCTAAATTCTATTACTTATTATCTCAGAGAAGAAGGTTTAACAGATCATCAAATCCACTATGTAGGATTTTGTGCAGCGAATCATTTTAAGTTTGGATATATTCGAAGAGAACTAAAAAGATTTGGAGAGGGTTATAATCTTAAAAATATTAGAACTAACATTACAAGAGCAAGTATAGATAGAGTTTCAAGAACTTTTAAAAATTTCAGCTATGAACTTGGAATACTTTACTTAGTAGACTCATTAGCTAAAACAGACATTATTATCGAAGCAGAATCAGACGAAGAAATTGAAGAACAAACAGAATGGATAAATGAACAAATACAAATCAAAGAATTAAATCCTAGGATAATAAAAGCAGTAAAGCAAAGACCACTTAACATAGAATTAACTAAACAATATTTTAATATGATAAAAAAATAAAATTATTCTTCGTTTTCTTGCATAACTTCCATATTTTGAGAAATATTACTACCTTCTTTTGTCATTTGTTCTCTAATATTTTCTAAAGATTCAATTTGTTCTTCAACTAATCTCTTTGCATCTAGAAAACTTTTTTCAACAACAGCCCCGGCACCAACATTCATTTTCACTGTTTTACAATCTTTTAAAGTACCTTGAACAAAAACACCAGCACCAAGAGGAATTAACATTTCTTGTCCTTCAGCACCTTGAGAAATTTCTTCAATACTATCTCTTACACTAGTTAATTCTTGTAGTTGTTGATCTAGCTGCATCATTTGCTGCTCTAAAAATTTCATCCTCATTCCTAATTCTTGTAATTGCTCATTCATTTTTCTTTTCTACTTTTTTCTCTACTTTCTTTTTTTCTTTCTTTTTCTCTTTTTTTGGTTTTACAACTTCTTTCACTTTTTGTTTTCTAACTTTTCTTGGTCTAACAGTTGCTTCTTTTTTAGTAGATCTTTTTTTCTTTTCTTTAATATCAAGAGCTTTTAGAACTTCTTCATGTGAAGCTTTATTTTTAATCTCAACTTTTCTATTAACTGGTTCTATATGTTTAATACTAATCTTTCTTCTTCTAACTTCACCATCAATCATAACGAATTTATCATCAAGAACTTCTACAACTACGCCTAACTTACCAGCATCTCTACCAGCTATTTTTATACATACTCTTCCTACTTCAATCATTTTTTTTGCCTCATTATTGTTTTATCCATCTCCATGTTACCATGAAGACTTCTTCTGCCACAAAAAGAGATCTTTTACAAAGATCTTGCCTTTAACTTCATTTCAGCTCTTAAACATTTTGAACAAAGCTTACCACCAAATGGTCGCTCTGGCCTCTTTGCTGTCTTAGGCATATTTCTCAATTTGTATGGTCTTTCTCTAGGTACTCCAGCCAATTTTCCACCACAGCTTGAACAGTGTGCTTTCTTTGGCTTGCTCCTTTTATAATGTACAGTTAACCTATTTGCTAACTTTACAATTACTCTTCTAAAAGACCTATTTCTATGTTTTAATTGCATGAAAGAATTGAAAAAATGGGGATTTATAAACCTTTCTACATGACCATAATTATTTAAACTCCTATAAAATTTCATAAACTATGGAAATCGAGTATGAAGCAACCTTTCCTGATATCAATAAGGATGATATTAGAGAATCTCTTAAAAAAGCAGGAGCTAAATTATTAAAAAAAGAGTTCTTAATGAAAAGGTCAGTATTTACTTTACCTAAGAGTAATGAGATAGATTGTGCTTGGTTAAGAGTTAGAGATGAATCAGATAAGATTACTATGAGTTTAAAAATTATCGATGGTGATAAAATACATAATCAAAAAGAAGTATGTCTAAATGTAAATCATTTTTCTGATGCTGAATTATTTTTAAAAACAATTGGATGTAGAAAAAAAGCATATCAAGAAACAAAGAGAGAACTTTGGATACTTGATGGTGTTGAAGTTTGTATTGATGAATGGCCTTTTTTAGAACCTTTTGTTGAAGTAGAAGGTAAATCTGAAGAACTTGTAAAAAATGTCTCAGAAAAGTTGGGATTTGATTACAGTAAAGCTTTATTTTGTTCTGTTGCAACTCTTTACAATAAAAAATATAATCTTGCAGAGGATATTATTTCTAATTCAACACCAGTAATTACATTTGAAAAAAATCCTTTTCTTTAATGCAACTTTAATAATTTTCTCATACTCATACTAAGAACTAATGTAACTATCAAATAACTCCAGAACCAACTCAAACCAAAAAGTACAGCAGGATCTCCTGCATCAACATAAAATGTTCTTAACCAAGTAAAGATAAAAATAATTGGAATCATAGTAATTATTGTAGGCTTAAAGCTTTGCATCATATACTTCATATTTTTTTCCATTACTTTCTTTTGTGCAGCCATTAATTTCTCTGGATGATTCTTGAACTCTTTCATCTCTTTCTGCAAATCTTTCATCTCAGATTTTAATTCTTTCATTAATTTCTGATCAGTAAAAAATTTGTAAGCTAAAGTAACAATAGAAGTAATAATAAATGAAACTAAAATTAAATTCCAAGGTGATGGAATACTCATTACAGGATTTAAAACCGGATCTAATAATGCTGAAAAACTCATATCTTTAAAATACTCCTCTAGACTTTATAAAACTTACTTCCCCATTATCTTTCTTAAACCTGGATACATGTCCATCATATGTTGCTGAGCAATCTCTTCATATAATCTATAAACAATCATAACTGCCAAAAGAATACCTGTTCCATTAGATAACGCACCCATTAAATCTGCACCTGCTGCTAAGAAACCAACAGCAATACCACCCATAATAGTCAGTGGTCCAATATATCTTTGTAAAATAGTTTCCATAACTCTAGGATCTCTTCTAAAGCCTGGTATTTGTAAACCTGATGCAATAATATTTTTAGCTTGAGCCTTTGCATCCATTCCAGAAGTTTGTACCCAGAAGAAACCAAAAACTACTGATCCAATAATCATAAATCCTGCATAAACTGCAGACTGTGCAATATGTATCCAAGTAAAACCACCTGTAATAATTAACTCAACTAAATTTCTAGCATAAATCCATGAAACAAAACCTGACGCTGGTGCTCCATTTGAGAATGTTCCTAATAATGGATAACCCCAATTTTCTAATAGCTGTGCCCACAATTGCACATTAGCCATAAGAGCTGCAATTAAAATAACTGGAATGTTTGAAGTATATAAAAAATGTAAAGGCCATCTAATTCCATGTCCTCTAATTCTTCCAAAAGATAATGGAATCTCTACTTTCATAGCTTGAACATAAACAACTATTCCAAAGATAATTATTGTTGCAACTATCGAAGAAAAAGCAAGTAAAGCTCCTGTTGGATTTTGACTAGCTAAGGAATAAATTAATACCCAAACTTTTCCTACTGCTGCTTGTCCTGTTCCTAAAGCCCAAGTACCAACTGTTGACAAAGGACTAAATGCTCTTATCACAATTTGTGAAGATACACCTGCTGCAATGAATAATGAAATACCTGAACCAAAACCCCATTTACTAATTATTTCATCCATAAACATAATTAGGATTCCACCTATGATCAATTGTCCAACTAAAATAAACTGCATCATTCTATAATCAGCTGCAGCTAACGCTGACGAGGGAGATAAACCACCCATGAAAACATAAATTCCTCCTTCAAAAACAATAAAGAATATTGCTAAAATTTTCTGAAAACCTTGAAATCTTTTTTTACCTTCAGGGCTAGTTAAATCAAAATCTACAATACCTGAACCATTTAATAACTGTAATACAATCGATGCCGTTACAAGAGGCCCAATTCCTAAAGAGATTACTGAACCAAAACTTGCTCCTAAAATCATAGAAAGAAATTCAAATTGTTGTAAAGAGTTTTCACCTAAACCAAACAAAGGAATTAAACCTAATACAAAAAATGCAACAAGAATAATTAGAGTCCATTTTAGTTTCTGCTTAAAAGAAAGCTTCTTCTGTAAAGGAGCCTTTATTTCCGGTAAGTTATTTAATATTATATCTATGAAAGACATTTTTAGCAATCCCTAATTTTATTTTGTAAGTATTACTTCGCCACCAGCACTTTTAACTTTTTCTATTGCGCTGTTGGAAGCCATCTTTACAGTAATTTTAACTGCTTGTGATAAGTTTCCTGTACCAAGTAATTTTGAATATCCTAATTTGTTAAGATCAAGCTCTTTAACATTATTTTTTTCAAGCATCAATCTAACATCTCTTAAATTAATTGCAATTATTTTTTTAGCATCTGGTCTTACAAACCCTCTCTTTGCTAAATCAACAGTACCATATAAATTAATCAGAGTTGGTTTTTTTGTATCTGCTCTTTTACCACTACCAGCATTACCTTTTCCACCTCTATTACCTGATCCTCTATGTTTCTTCTTAGATCCCCAGCCATGGCTACTAAATCCTCTTTGCTTTTTATTCTTTTTTTGGCCTGTTGTTCTTTTCATTTTAAATCATTCTCTTGATTAAATCATTAATTTTATCTTTTCTATATCCTAAAGCACCACCCATACTAAATGGTTTCTTTATTCCTTGTCTTGCAAATCCTTTTACAGGAGGCATTAATCTAAAATAAGCTTTTATTCCAGGAATATCTTTTACATTTTTCTTTCCTTCGAATACTTCTTTTACAAATGCTTTGAAATCTAATTTTAATTTACTTTTCAAATAATCTTCAGTTAAAGGATTGTTTCCTACAATTTTTCCTCTACTTTCTAATAATAATGCTAAAGTTTCTTCATTAATTTCTCCCCAAGTAATATAATCTTTAGCTTTCTTTATCATTCCGACAAAGGTAGGGGTACTTGGAACAATAACACAACCATTTTGTTTGTATAATCTTAACATATCAAGAGTATCATTAATCTTTTTAGTAACATTAGATCTTCCTCTAATCCTAATAACTGCAATTGGTTTATTATTCATTTCTTCCTCCAACAACTCCTGCTTTTTCTACAAAACCAACTTTAACTTTTTGTTCTCCTAATTTTTTTAATGCATCGAAACAAGCAAAGATTAAATTTAATTTAGTTTTTGTTTGTCCTCTAGCTTTTGAATATACATCTTTAAATCCAGCTAATTTTAAAATCTTTTGACATTCTGTCTCTACACATAATCTTGTTCCTTTAGGTGCAGATTTTAATTTAATTATAACTGAACTACATTTACCTTCAACTTCAAATGGAATTGAATGAGCTTCACCACAACCACATTCCCAAGATCCACATCCTCTCTTAATTTTTATAAGATTTAATTTTGCTTTTCTTGTTGCTTTTTCTCTCGCTGGAACTGTTTCTTTAGCTTTTCCTAATCCAATACCAATATAACCATTTTTATTTCCACAAACTGCAATAGTAGTAAATGAAGGTTTATTTCCTTCTTTAGATTTTTTCTGAGTTTGTCTCCAAATACTTCTTTTTCCTCCACCAAACTTACCCTTTGATTGTCCTACTTCTAATAATTCAACTTCAAGGTCTGGTAATAAAGCATCAACAATTTCAGATTCTAAAATTGCAATACCTTGGTCTAAAATATCATTAATATCTGTGATTTCCCCTTTCTTAACTTTCATTCCTATTTCAGTTTTAGGTTTCCAATTTTCTAAAACACTTTCTCTTGAGATTCCAGGATCTTTCCTTTGGTTTCTCTGGTTTCTTCTAGGTTTTTTATCTCTCATTTCTTTTCACCTTTCATAATCTCATTTTTAACCTTTTCAAATTCTACTGGAACTTTATCTGAAATATGTTTACCCATTATTCTATCTTCACTTGGAAAAATTTCAGGACTATGAGCAATATTAACACCTGAATCAATAACTCCTTTTAGTACACTATATAAGATTGTCCCTTTTCTTGATGGATGTAATCCTAAGTCTAAAATTGCTTCACTTATTTTTTTCTCTTTAGCTTTTACTCCACATAACAAACCTACTAGATATGCTGAAGGTGTATTTCTACAATAACCAGACCAACCATACTTTTTTAGTTCTTTACTGCTTACCATAACTAAAGTTTTATCTCCATCTACATTATATTCAACAATTTGTACAATAACATTCCTTAATGACTTTCTAACTACTAATCTTAACTTCATGGATTTTAATAACTCTAACCTTTTTCTATAGTTAGTTTTTCCTTCTCTCTTCCTTCGATATTGAACAAACTTTTTTCTTTTCATTTCTTCTTTTCCTTGAATAATTTCTGTTCTGTTAAAAACAACTTAATGTGTCTTTTATTTCTAAAATATCCACCTTTTGATCTTCTATATAATAATCTATAAGTACTTACTTCGATAAGACCATTTACTTTTAATTCTTTTATAAATTTTCTTTGGCCCCTAATTACATTCATCCATTTTTCTTTTTTACTTAATCTAGCAGAGCTTTTTCCTTTTCTTGTTCCTTGTCCTTTTTGTCTACCTTTTCTTCTCTGAACAATTCTTTTTCTAGCTCTAACTCTTGAAGTACCTTTACCTGCTCTTTTCTGTATAACTTTTTTAGCAATTAATCCTCTAAGATCGGATCTTGTAATAGCTTCTTTAATTTCATCTAATCTTGATTTATCAAACCATACTTTTCCAGTTCCAATTTTTAGAACTTTTGCACTAATTTGTTTTTGACTTGATAATTTCATTCTTTTTGCTCCAGTATTTTTATTTTGTCACTCTTTTCACCTTTTTTGGTTTCATTGCCTTTCTTAGTCTCTTCTTCTTTTTCTTCAGCTTTTTTCTTTACTTCTTCACCTTTAGCTTTTTTAATTGATGCTTCTTTAGCTGCACTTCTTTTCTTTGATCTCTCTTTAGTCGCTTTCTTTCTCTCTACTAACCATTCTTGTGAATCTTTAATAAACTCATCAATATCTTTAACATTACTAACATTTAAATTTCTTTTTTTACATTCATCAAGTATCATTAATTTTTTCTTCAAACCTATTTTTGCGATTAAAACAATTTGTTTTTTTGAATCAATTCCTTCTAAATCTTCTACTCTCAATACTCTAACTTCTTCATAACCATTTCTATCTAATCCTCTAACTTTTTTTGGTGAAGAATAACCTAAAGATGGACTTTTCTTTTTACCTCTATGTTTCAATCTCATTTTTGATTGAATACCTTTTGGTCTTCTCCATGCTTTTGCAATTTTGATAACTTTTTGAGAACACTGTCTTACAAAATTAGGTTTTCTTTTCTTAATTTGTTTTCTCAGTGCTAATAATTTTTCTTGTTCACTCATCCTAATATCTCCTTACCTGCTTTTTCAATTATCCACAAACCATCCTGAAAAATTCTTCTATCTCTATTTGTAATTCTTGTTGCTTTTTCAAAATTTCCTGCAGTTTGTCCTGCAGCTTCTTTATTTGCAGATGTAATTATAATCTCATCATTTTCAATTTTAACATCAACATCATCTAAGATTTTTGCAATTCTTGGTACTTTCTCTCCTAAAAAATTCTTAATTTCTAATTCTTTTCCTTTTACATTTATAGTCATAGGGAAGTGACTTGAACAAATTTTAACTTTGTAAGTATATGGTTCTTGTACTCCTAAAACCATATTTGTAATGTGAACGCTATAAGTATTAATTATCTTTTTTTCTCTTTTTGTAAATCTTTTTGGTTCTAATACAATACTATTTCCTTCTTTTTTTATTTCTACAGTTGGAAAATATAATAGTCTTTTTACTTCTAGACTGCCTTTCTTAACTCGAATCTCTCTTTCAACTATATTAACTTCAACTTCTTCAGGAATATCTACAACTTTCCTTAATTTGTATGCGTCTATCATCTTAGTAAATAAATGCTAATAATTTTCCTCCCATTTCTTTCTCTTTAGCTTGGCTTAATGTCATAACTCCTTTTGATGTTGAGACTATAATTAATCCAAAGTTTAGAGCTGGTAAAAATCTTTTTTCATATTTTGTATAATCTTGTTTTGTTACCGAAAATCTTGGTTTAATAACTCCACATTTATTTATTCCACCAATCAAGTTAACTTCCATTAAATTTCCTTTACCATCTTTAATTTCTGTATATTCACCAATAAAGTGATTATCTTTCATAATTTCAAAAACTTTTTTCATTATTTTTGATACGGGTCTAACTACGCAAACCTGCTTTCCTTCTCTTTCAGCATTCATTATGTTACATAATGCTGTTGCTAATGTATCGTTCATTGCCATTTTAATAATATTTTTTAAATCCTAATTTTTTTGCATTTTCTCTAAAACATTGTCTACATATGTTTAGATTGTATTTTTGAATATGTCCACCTAATCTTCCACAAAGTTTACATGGCTTTGATGCCACACCAAATTTTCTTTGCTTTGGAGCATTATGTTTAATAAATTTCTTTAATTTTATAGGTTTATTTTTCAATTGTTTAAACACCTTTTTATAATTTCCCGCAGTCATTCTTCCTCCATTTCCTCCTCGGCTATTGTAATTTTAAATTTTTCCTTTGCGAATGCGATTGCTTCTTCTTTTGAAATTTTATGACGTGTTGGAATTTTTTTAGCTCTTAATGTTCTATACTTAACTCTATAACCTGGTCTTACTAAAGTTATTGCAACTTCTAATCCTCTAATTCCTACTTCTGGGATATAATCTAAAGTTGGAATATCTAAATATTCATGAATTCCGAAAGCAAAATTTCCTTGATTATCAAATGCTTTAAGTTTAAGCTCTTTATCCTTAGCTTCTAATAAACTTCCTAATATTTCTTCAGCTTTTTTTCCTCTAATAGTTACTTTACAACCAATAACTAGATTTGGTCTTAAACTCCAACCAGGGATTCTTTTCTTTGTTAATGTTTCAGATGTTTTCATTCCACTAATTTTTTCTAATAGGATTTTTGCTTTCTCTAATTCTTGTCCAGGCTTACCTACACCAATATTCAGAGTAATTTTCTCTATCCTAATTTCTTTCATTTTATTCATTTTCTATTTTAACATCCCCAATAACAAATAAATATCTCTTTGCAGTTTCAAAAATATCTTCTTTAATTTTAATTAATACATTATTTTCTTTAATTTCTTCTAAGCTTGCAGTGTTACCAACAAATTTTCCACCAGTTAAATAAACTTTTGCTCCTTTCTTTAATTCAAAATGTTTTGAAATTTTATTATCTTTTAATGAATACAATACAGTATCTCCAGTTTTATAATCATCTTTTTCAACTAGATTATTATGTCCGTTAGAATAATTATATTGTAATTTTCCTTTCTTTAACAAAGTTTTATCGACGATTTTCATTAATATTTCATTTGCATCCTTTTCTTCAATTTTCATTAAAACAAATTTTCCTTTTGTATTATAAAGTACTCTATAATATTCCTTTAATGAAGGAATACTTAAAATATCCATAATTCCTACTGCAAATGCTGGATCTCTTTTTACTTTTCCATTTACTAATATTTTTCTTTCATGAAGTATTTTTTTAATCTCTTTACTTGTTTTTGCATACTTTAACATATTTTGAATTACTAAAGATAGAGAAATACACTCTCTTAATGAATGTGCACCTGGGTTTGGTTTTCTAATAAACTTAATCCCTTTTCTCTTTATTGGCCAACTCTTTGGCGCATTCAATCTTGATAAGTGTCTCTTTACCATATTTATTTTTTCTCCTTGTTATCTTTTACTTTTAATCTTTCTTTTCTAACTT
>JADHVA010000007.1 GCA_016784245.1 Nanobdellota archaeon | reverse complement strand
CTACAGAAATATATTGTGATGTAATTGCTTTTCTATCTTTCAAACCTGCAAATCCTACATCTCTAACTTTTAATCTTTTTTTAATTTCTTTCACTAAATCTAAAGTATTCCAATTTTTCTTAGTCATTAAATAATAATAATTCTTTCCATTTTCAGATATTTCTAACTCTAGAACCTCATTTACTACAAAATCTTCTTCTATTTGTTTTATCTTCATACTTTCACTTTGTACTCAAAATAGTCATCCCACGGATTTTCTAATTTCATCATCTCTTTTAAACTTAACTTTTCGAAATGTTTCCTAAAAGGTCTCATAGAATTCCCATGTGCAGAAATAGCGACATTTACTTTATTTTCTTTTACGAATTTAATCAAATCTTTAACAAAGGGTTTTACTCTTTTCTGAACATCTCTAATACTTTCTCCACCAGGAGGAGCAACATCATAACTTCTTCTAACAATTTTCAATTCAGCCTCTCCAATTTTCTTAACAAATTCCTTTTTTTCTCTTCCTTTTAAATGGTCAATTTTATGCCAATGCAATAGGGTCTTATAATCTTCATCTCCAGTCACATCAACAAACCATTTATGGCTTTTTCCTTGCAAATCACCATAACTTCTTTCAATCATTCTATCATCTTCAATAATTCCAATACATTCTGGATGAAATTTTAAAACATACTTCAAAGTATCTTTAGATCTTGACAAATGTGTTTGAAAAGCAATATCTATTCTCTTATCTTTCAATTTTCTAGCAATTTTCTTTGCATCTTTAATTCCTTGTTCAGTCAATTTAGAATCTTTCCATCCACAAAATATTTTCTTTGCATTATAGTGGGTTTGACCATGCCTAAAAAGATATATTTTACAAAACATATCCTATAACAATAAGATAATCTTTTTAAAATTAACCCATATCACAGAAATAAATTTAAAGCTAAATCTTATCTCAAATTCTATGCCTGATATAATCATCACTTATGAAAATTTGTATGAGATTCTTCGTAGAGAAAAATATAGAACTGAACTACAAAAAGTTGATGATACTTTTTTCAGAGATGTAGTAAAATATCTTCAAGAAAAGACTGCAATTTTATCTTCTCAATCCCAAAAGGACAATATTTTTGCTTCTACAGAGCTTGTAAAAACTCAAAATCAGATAAGAAATATTCAAAAAATCTTAAAAGAATTATATGAAAAGCGAGAAAATAAGATCATTCAATCAGCTTTATTCTCTTCAAGAGCCCAAAATCCTCAAGATACTTCTGCTATGCTTCCACAAGAATTAGCTTTTTACAGGAATCTTAAAGACAACTTAGATAAGTTTAGAAATGGTATATTGTACCAAATATTACAAAATCAGCTCCCAAACCTTGAAATTCCAGTAATAGAGGATCAACAGAAAGATTTAAAAACAGAGGATAAAACCAATACCATTAATGTCTTAATACTTGAGGATGTGCCAGAGTTTGTTGGACCAGACCTTGAAGTTTACGGACCTTACAAAAAAGATGAGAGTTTAGTTGTAGAAGAAAACATAGCAAAACTCTTAATTCAAACAAATCAAGCGAAAAATGAAAATTCCTAAGAAACAAAGAACTTATTGTCCAAAGTGTAAAACTCATACTGAGATGGCAGTAGCTGAGGCAAAAAGAAAAACTAGAAGTAGTGCTCATCCAATGTCAAGAGGAGCTAACTCTAGAATGAGAAAGAGAGGTCTTAGAAGAGGTTTCGGAAATCAAAACAAATATTCAAAGCCACCTGGTGGTGGAAAGAGAGTTGGAGTTAAATCATCCAAAAAAATTGATTTAAGATTAAAGTGTTCTGTTTGTAGTAAAATGGTAGTTCATACAAATCCAAGAGCAAAAAAAGTGGAGTTCGTATAAAATGATTCAAGAGCCAAAAGGAAAATTTGTAAAAGTAAGATGCAAGTGTAAAAATGAACAAGTTATTTTTGATAAAGCTGCAACAACTGTAAAATGTTTGGTTTGTGGTGAAGTTTTAGCTGAATCTAAAGGTGGAAAAGCAAAAATTATTGCTAGAGAACTTGAAGTTTTAAAGTAAATCTTTTTAAACTACTAATTTTTCCTACTTCTTATGTTTTACAAGAAAAAAGGTTTACCTGAAGAAAGGGATGTTGTAATCTGTACAGTTAAGAAAATTCTCTATCATTCTATTTTTGTAACTCTCGATGAATATGATAATCAGGAAGGAATGATCCACATTTCAGAAATTGCTCCTGGTAGAATAAGGAATATTAGAGATTATGTAAAAGAGGGTAAAAAATTAGTTTGTATTGTATTAAATAGAAATCAAGAGAAAAAACAAGTTGATTTATCTTTAAGAAGAGTTCCACAAAATCTTAAACTAAAAAAGAATGAAGAATTCAAACAAGAAATTAAATCTGAAAAGCTTTTAGAATATATTGGAAAACAATTAAAAACTGATTTAGCTGGTATGTACAAAAAAGTAGGCTTTAAACTGGTTGATCATTTTGGTTTACTTGGTATTGCTTTTAATGAAATTGCTGCAAATGGTCTAGAAGCAATAGCAGAATTAAAACTTCCTGAAAAAGAATCTAAAATTTTACTAGAAATTGTTCAAAGTAAAATTAAACCACCTGAAGTTATTGTTAGTTGTAAATTAGTTTTACAAACAAGTGCTGAAGAAGGTGTTGAGGATATTAAAAAATCTTTAATTGCTGGAGAAAAGTTTGCTAAAAAGAATGAATACAAAATTAAATTAGTTTATATCTCTGCTCCTAATTATAGACTTGAAGTTTATTCTCATGATTACAAAGTTGCTGAAGAAATTTTAGATAAAATAGCACAAGTAATTGTAAAAGAATTGGAGAAAAAGAAAGGTCATGCTGAGATCTTAAGAAAAAAATGACTTCCTATATTTTATTCTGTAAAAAATGTAATAAATATACAATGCAAGAAAAATGTTCTTGTGGTGAAAAAGCTATAACTACCAAACCTGCTAAGTTTTCTTTAGACGATAAATGGGGTAAATATAGAAGACTTTCAAAAAAAGAACAAAAAGCTTTATAAATCTCACTTTGTTTTTCAAGTCTATGAAATTCCAAATAAAACATCTAACTAAGAAGAAATTCAAAAATCCTATTTTAATTGAAGGTTTACCGGGTATTGGTAATGTTGGAAAAATTGCTGTAGACTTTTTAGTAGAAAATTTAAAAGCAAAAAAAGTTATGGAAATTCATTCAAATTCATTTCCTCATTCTGTTTTTATTAATGAAAGAAATTTAATTGATTTACCTGTAATTTTTATTTATCATCAAGAAATAAACAAACGAGATTTCCTTTTTATTGTTGGAGATGTTCAACCTATTGATGAAGCTGCATGTTACGAATTTTGTGATTCTATTTTAGATGTTTTAGAAAAATATGGTGGTTCTGAACTTGTTACTCTTGGTGGAATAGGTTTGCAAAAAATTCCTAAAAAACCTAAAGTATATATCACTGGAACTGATAAAAAATATATCAAAACTTTTCCTCACACAGATAATAAAATTTATGGTGTCGTTGGACCAATCATTGGAGTAACTGGAGTTTTATTAGGTAGATCTCAGTTAAGAAAAATGGAAGGTGCAGCATTACTTGCTCAAACCTTTGCACATCCTGCTTATTTAGGAATTAAGGGTGCTAAAGAAACTTTAAAAGTTCTTAATTCAAAATTCAAAATGAAAATTGACTTAAAGAAATTATCTAGCGAAATTGATGAAATTGAAAATGAAATCTTAACTAGAGCAAAAGCTGTAACTGAGGCAGGTACAACATCAACAAAACCTGTAGAGCCAAACTATTTCGGATAAATCTTCTTATTTTATTTTTTAATATTAAAATCTTTTTTTAGAAATAAAAAATTAAGAATAATAAACTTTTAAGTTATCAATTTCAAAACTAGTATCAGCTTCTAAAGTAACTGTATTAGCTCCATTATCTATCATACTAGTAATTTTCTTTTCATAACTACCATCTTCTGTATTAATTTTAAAATCGTATTCATTGATAAGGATTGTAGCTTCTTTATCTGTTGTATCATCGCCGAAGCTCAACTTCAGATAAACCTCTTTATCCCCAGAAAGAATATCTTCATATAAGTCTGAATCAATATCAAAACTATATGAAGGGTATTCTGTTGATCTTGAACTAACTGAAACATCTATTTCTTCAATATTATAATCTCCTTCTGTAACTTCAAATCTTAAAGTATTTGTATTTTGTAAATAATCTTCATCTAATCCTAATTCTCTTTCATTCAAATAATCACAAAAGATTTGATCACTGAAAACTTCTCTATTATTCAAACTGATTGTTAAGATTCCATCTTCATTGCTATTACATGTAATAAAGTAACTTAGATCTACTTTTTTAACCTCTTCTGGATCATCAACTGAAAATGTTCTTGAAGAACTTGTATCTGCTACTGTATAGTCTAATAATAACTCAACATCTTGTAACAAATAATAATGACTTGATAAGAACCAAACTCCAGGAGAATCAACATACATTTTCAAAACATTATCTGTTTCTTCTAAATAACTTGTAGGTAAAGTCATAGGTAGCTCACTACTTGTTAATTCACCTTCATAAACAGGATTACCATTTAACTCAATAAATAAATCTCCTTTAGATTCTGAAATTAAAAACAATAAACTTAATTCTTCTAAATTATCCATATTATCAACATCAAAATAAATATTTTTATAATTATTCTGTAAAAGATTTCTAGAAATTGTTAAAGATGATGCTAAATTTTGTGTATTAGATTCTGTAGTAGAATATAATCTCATAGGTTCTAACTCTGAAACTCTTGAAGAACTTGAACTTGAACTAACATATCCTACTGCTTCTGACAACAAAGTTCCAGCAATATCTTCAGTATCACCATCATCAGTACCAAAATCATCGTCTAATAATGCAGCTCTATCCTCTGCAGGAAGTAATATTATATAACCAATAACAAAAACTCCAATCAAGAAAATAAAGACTGAAACTTCGACCGCTGACTGACCTCTTTTACTAAACATACAAGATAAATAACTTTATTAATATATAAACTTTTTTAAAATATTATGAAACTCTTAACTAAGGATTTTAAGAAAGGAAATGTAAAAATTGAAATAAATACATTAGATGACCTCTGGTTTTTATCACACATCATTGATGAAGGAGATCGCCTTAAAGGTAAAACTCTTAGAAAAATTAAACTTGGTGAAGAGACAGATAGGAACTTAAAAGTAATTAAAAAACTGGTTACTTTAGAAATTGCTGTTGAAAAATTAGAATTTCATAAATTTTCTAACTCTTTAAGGGTTTCAGGAAAAATAACTGCTGGGCCTGATGATGTACCAAGGGCTTCTTATCACACTTTAGATTTAGAAGAAGGTTCTGTAATTACAATTACTAAAGAACAATGGTTAAATTACCAAATTGAAAAATTAAATGAAGCTTCTCAAGATAAATTAGAAAAAATTCTTATTATTGCTTTTGACAGATCAACTGCAACTTATGCATTGTTAACTCAATCAGGTTTCAAAATACTTTCTGAAGTTTCTGGTGATGTAAGTAAGAAAGGTTATGAAGAAATGAAAGGCAAAGATTTCTTTTCTGAACTAGCAAAACAAATTCATGAATATTATGAAAGACACAAGATCCAGTATATTATACTTGCGAGTCCTGCATTCTGGAAAGAAGATCTTATGAAAATAATCCAAAAAAATAATCCTGAACTAATCAAAAAAATAACTTTAGCTACTTGTAATTCCACTGGTGGAAATGGTATTGAAGAAATTTTAAAAAGGGACGAAGTAAAAACTGTATTAAAACAAGATAGAACAACTAAAGAAACAGAATATGTTGAAGAATTATTCAAAGAAATTTCTAAACAAGCTAAAGCTGCTTATGGTATTAAAGAAGTTACTGAAGCTTCTGAAGCTCATGCAATAAAATCTTTACTTGTTACTGACGAACTTATTCATGATTTAAGAGAAAAGGAACAATTCAAAGAACTTGATGCTGTAATGAAAGAAGTTGATAAATCTAAAGGTGAAGTTCATATTATTTCTACAGATCACGAAGCGGGAAAGAAATTACAAGGTATTAGTGGTGTTGGAGCAATTTTAAGATTTCAATTAAAATAATGATTTTAAAGCAAACTTCATAAATCTAGGTTCTTTAATTAACAACTCTAAAAGCATTTTACTTGGATAATCTCTACTTTTTGTTTCTAAAATATTTTTAATTCTTTTTTGATTAACTAATTTAACAAACTCATTATGATCTTTAATTTTAAAATTATCCATTGTTCTTCTAATTATTTTACTTAGATATAATTCCTTATCAACTTCTTTCCTACAATTCAAAACATATCTTTTTTTATTTCTTGCCAAAACTCTTGCAGCTTTCATTCCTAAAACAATTCCTCCATAAGAAGTAGACTTAACTTGTGTTGCTGCATCTCCAACTAAATACACAAAATCTTTCTTTAATTTTTGTCTAGGATTATACACAGGAATCAAACCACTTTGTCTTTCTAGAACTTTTGCACCTTTACATCTAATTTTCATCAATTCTTTAAGATGTTCATTTGATTTATCATAAGAAACAACTCCTACTCTTCCTTTATTTTTACTTTCAGGAACACACCATGCAAACATTCCTAGTCCCATCCAAATTTCCATAGTGTCTTTTTTCAGATCATCTAATTCACAAACTACTTGGTTCCCAGCAATAAACTTTCTATTACACCACATTTTATTATTTTTAGCAACTCTTGAATGTGGTCCATCAGCTCCGATTAAAATATCTGTTTTAACAGTTTTATTCCCAATCTTCAATTCTTTTCCATCATTACTTTTATATTTACTCTTCAAAAATATTTTAGCTCCTTCTTTTTCGGCTTTTTCAGCTAAATAAGAATCAAACCTTGTTCTATCAACAATAATATCTTCTTTATCAAATTTAACTGTAACACTTTCTCCATTTGGTGCATAGACTTTTGCATTTTTTATTTTATTCACTACAAAACTATTTTTCATTTTCATTAACTTATGAATTTCATGTGTAAGAATTCCTGTACACTGCACTGGCTTACCTATTTTATCATGTTCTTCATAAACATTTACTTTCTCTCCTTTTTTTGCAAGAAGATAAGCTTGATAACTCCCTATAGGTCCTCCACCGATAATACTAATCATCCTTTTCAAGTAATTTTAGGGATTTATATATCTTGTTGAGCATAAACCTTTTTTAACTCTCAATTCTTCAAATAAACAATGCAACTAGAAATCATTTTAATTTCCATTTCTTTAATAGTATTATTAGTAGCATCTATCTTTGATCTAAAAACTCGAGAAATACCTGATCTCTTAAGTTATTCTTTCATTGCATCAGTTTTAGGAATAAGATTAATTTATTCTTTATTCACTAATTTTTCATTTTTCTTTTATGGTCTCTTAGGATTAATAATCATGTTTGCATTTGGTTTTTTATTATATTACCTAAAGCAATGGGGTGGTGGAGATGCAAAACTTTTCATGGGATTAGGAGCAGCTTTTGCAGACTTTTACATATTTGATATTCCTTTCTTAGCAATTTTACTAGTACTTGTTTTATTTGTTGGAGCAATTTACGCTTTCACTTGGGCATCTACTTTATTCATCAAACACAGAAAAAAATCTTTCAAGAATTTCAAAAAATTATTAATCAAATACAAATATTACAGATTCGCAACTTTAAGCTTAGCAACTATATTTGTTATAATTGCATTAATCTCTTCAAATTTAAGATTATTTGCAACTATCTTAGCTTTATCTCTACTACTATTATTTTATCTTTTCATTTTCATAAAAGTTGTAGAAAAACAATCTTTCAAAAAACTCTTACCTTTATCACAAATTACTGAGGGTGATTGGCTTGCAAAGGATGTAATTCACAACAACAAAATAATTTGTTCAAAAAAAGAACCTTGTTTGGACAATAAACAAATAAAAAATCTAAAAAAACATAATATCAGAAAAGTTTGGATAAAAATAGGAATTCCTTTTGTCCCTGCAATTTTCATTGCTTTTTTGATCACTATAATTCTTTACTTAATTTAAGGAATTCTTCTTTCTTCTTTTTCAAATTTGCTAGGATCTTTTTTAACAACTTTCTTTTTTCCAATACTTCCCACTTTATCTCTAATTGCAATAGCTATTTTTTCTTGTTCATCTTCTTTAACTTCTGTAGGTTGCCATCCTACTGCAACTTTATCACCTTGTTTTCTTGGAATAATATTTACCATGAAGTGTGGAGCTGTTTGTCCTGCAATTTGTCCATTTGATACAACAACATTTGTTCCTTCTGCTCCAGTTATTTCAAAAATCGCAGATGCAATTTTATTTGCTACAATAAACAAATGTCCTAAAACATCATCTTGTACTTGTGCCATCATTGCTGCATGTTCTTTAGGGAACAACAACACATGTCCTTGATTTGCTGGGTGAATATCTAAGATTCCCATAACTTTCTCATCTTCATATACAGTTTTTACAGGAATTTTTCCTTGACTCATTAAACAGAATGGACACTCTTGCTTACCAACTAACTGTTCTCTTTCTTCTGTTGTAAGATTTGCTAGAACTTCTTGCAATTTCTTTTGTTGCTCTTCTGGGGGCAATGCCATCAATTCTTTTTTTATTCCTTCAATTTTTTCTGGAGTTAACATAAGAACAAAAAACTATTAAAAGAATAAAAGCTTTTCTCTTCTTATGATTATAAGTTTTTATGAAGAATTCCCTAAAAAATCTAATTTAGATAAAATTAAACTAATTACTTTTCCAACAAAACTTTTCATTGCTGCTTCTACATTAAATGAATTTCAAGATTTAGAGAAAAAAATTAACCAAGATTATCCTCAACAAAAAAAATACATCAAAGAGATTGCTTATTGGCCTATCTTAAAGAAAAAAGAAGGTTACTGGTTTTCTGCCTTTACTCAAAGAAAAGCTTTGAAAAGAACAATCAAAGAATTAGAAGGAAAAGATGTTCCTTTAATGTGGGATGCAGAATTACCAACTCATCAAAACTTTTTTTTATATTTTACACAATTTTTCAATTTTCTTTCTAATAGAAAATTAATCAACAAATTCATAAAATCTCACAAAAAAGTTTATGTTGCAGAATATTTTTTTGTAAACAATTGGATGTCTCCTTTATTCCGACTACTTTGTTTAAATTTTCCTCCTTCTTACAACATTTCTCCAATGAGGATGGCTTACAGTTCTTTACATGATTTTGGAAATTATTTAATGGAAAAAGAAATTACAAAGGGTAAAGAAGAATTTGGTGATAATTTTATTATGGGTTACGGGACTTTATGTGTAGGTATTTTAGGTTGGGAAAAACCAATATCTTTAGAATTACTAAAAAGAGATTTAGATCTTGCACAAAAACATAATCTTAAGGAAGTAACTTTATTTCGGCTTGGTGGTTTAAACAAAGAATATCTTAAACTAATAAAAAACTATACTAATTAACTAATAAATCTTCTAACACTCTATAGTTATGAGGTATTACTATTGTTGCATCAGGATAAGGCTTCCTTTCTGATATTACTTGAACAAAATCATAATCATATCCTGCTTCTTTAATTGGTCTTCCTACAGCAACATCATTCTCTAAATCTCCAAATACTAATACTCTCTCAATTTGTTTCTCACATTGTTCTAAATGATCTAAAATTGTTTTTGATTTATCTTCTGAAAGTGAATATATTTGGTCAATACCTAGAAGCTTTGCATAATGTGAAGCGACAAACTCAAACCCTCTTGTTACAACTAATCTTTCAGCATTAGAAAATTCTTTTACAACTCTCTCTACGCCAGGAAATAAATCAGGACTTTCGTTTTTTACAATTCTATCTATATATTCTTGTTTAAAATTAGGTAAAACTCTTTTTGATGCATATTTTACACTAAAATATTCAATTTCTTCACTTGTCCATCCTTCTTGGTTAGCTTTTTTTAATATTAGTAATAAATCAATAAACCATTCTGGATGTGTTATCCATCTTGATAATCTAGGAATGCTCCCAATAACTAATTTTTTTGTAGGTCTTCTAGCCAAAGTATCATCTACATCAAAAACTACTAGTGAATCTGGAGCTTTGTATAGTTGAAGTCTTTCTTTTAATTCTGGAGTTTGATATATTGACTTTACTTCTTGTCCTTCTACAATATCATTTGTAAATAACTTCATAAAATTAATCAAAAAAGAAATATATTATAAACTTTACTAATTAAAAAAATAAAAAATCACCCTAAGGTTCTTCTAAAATCAATTACTTTTGCACTTGCAACATTTTCAAAGCCATTTAATTTTTCTTCGATAATATCCCCACCTAGAGATTCATCCATAATGAATGTAAAGTTTAAAGCTTTCAATCCGAATGCGATTGGTTCTTCTTCAGTTCTAATTTCACCAACATCACCATATAATTCAGTAATTGTTTTTTCTACATCTTCTTTTAGTTTAGCCAGATCTACTTCTACACTTTCGGGCATAACTTTTACTACTAACATTGCCATTGCCATTTTAATTTGGTCCCTCGAATCCACATTTTGGGCATACATATTTTGTAGCCAAAACTCTTGATTTGAATGATCTTACTATTTCTGCATCTAAACAATTTGGACATTTAAAAATTACAGATCCCTTATCATTAACAAGTTCTTTGTTAGTTGCTGAACATCTTGGTATTTTTTCCATAGCTTTCACAAAAATAACAAGTATTTATAAGTCTTTTGACTAAAATAAAAAAAGAATTAATTATCCTCTATACCTTTGTCAGTAATTCTGAAGATACATTCACCATCTGGCAGATAAGGACTATCTACTAACTTTGCCACTCTAGTTCCTTTTTTCCCTCTTCTAAGATAAAGTCTTGTAGCAGAATTGTGTCCAACAATATTTCCACCGATTGCTTCTGTAGGATCTCCAAAGAAAGTATCTGGCTTTGACATAACTTGGTTTGTCACATAAACAGCTAAATTATACTGGTCTGCAATTTTCATTAACACATGCATATGTTTGTTAATTTTTTGCTGTCTCATTGCTAATGTTCCTCTACCAATAAATTCTGACCTAAAATGTGTCATCAAAGAATCTACAATTATCATATTAATTTTCAATCCTTCTTTTTGAATTAGATCTTCAACTTTTTCTGCACACATCATTTGGTGATCTGAGTTAAAAGCTCTTACAACTTTTATATTTCTCAAAATTTTCATCGGGTCTAAACCATTCTCATCACAAATTTGCTTAATTCTTTCTGGTCTAAATGTATTCTCAGAATCAATCCAAACTGCATATGCTTGTGGTTCTCCTTCTTCATTAATATCTAAAGCATTGATTGCTAACTGATTTGCAAGAGCTGTATTATGTAACATTGTAGGCATATCTCCTCCAACAAAACAATGCCCTTCAGGAACAACAAAATCATAGACATAATCATTATAATCAATTTCTTTAACAGATTTAATTGTATCCCAATTAAAGTAAACAATATTTTTGATTGTAGCTAATGCTTTATCTAATGTCTTTTTTCTTTGTTCTAAGGAAGCTTTCAGAGTTTCTTTTATTTTACTAATCGTTTTTTTATTTTTGTGAGGAAGACCTCTCTGTATATAATTAGCAAGAGTATTTTTACTTAAACCTAATTCCTTATGTATTGAATTGAATGCAAAAGGCAATAATCCATAAAGTTCATTAAATTCTTCCTTGCTTAATTTTTCAATGTTTTGGTTTATCTTTAATGCTTTTTGAATATCTTTTCTACTTTCTAAAAAAGTTTCAAATAGAGTCTGCATTGTTTTCGCATTAATATTTCTATGGTCTTCACCTTCTCCTGTTAAATATTTATAGAATCTTTCATGTCCAATACTCTTTTTTCCAATTCTTTTTTCCCTTCTCCCTCTATTTCCACCAAGAGTTTCTTTATAGATTTCTCTTAAATATTGGATTATATCTTTAGAGTAACCATATTTAGTATTTCTAAATGTATATTCACAATCTTTTATTTTACAAGGAATTTTATTCAGTTTAACAGAATCTTCACTTGCAACTGACAATCTCCAAAATTGTTCATTATCTAGAACTTTATTTTTCTTTGTGACTGAAATTCCTAATCTCAAGAATAAATAAGTTAAATCCTCTGCTAACCTTTTACTTTTTGTAGTAACTTCAAAGTTTTCACCAAAATGTCCATCTCCATCAATATATCCTGCTAAGAAACTTGATACAATTTCTTCATTTGCATGTAATAATTCTTCTGGAACAAATTTTGTTGAAGCATCACAATCCTTCAAATTACCTAACAAATCATGACTTGCATTTCTAAGATTAATCTGATAACAATCATTTCTTTTATCCTTACTTGCAGTTGGTTGAAATTTAAACTTGTTATTCAAAAAATTACAAGTCCAATCCTTTAATTTTTCAGATCCAGTACTAATTCTTACTGGGTTTCTACATCCTTCTGCTACAAATAATCCTAGGAAATAAGCTTCATCAATATTATATTGACAATCTCCTTCACATTCTATTTTTTTTGGATAAGCAATTATTTTTCCTTTTTGTAATATTGCTGCTGGAGTCCATTCAAGTCCTTTATTGAAAGAAAGTAGCTTATGGGGTCCCGTAATTCTTAATTTTCTTCCTCTTTCAGTTTCTATCTCATAAAGTTTTTTAACTTTTTCTCTATAGATAAATTTACTTTGGACTTTGTCAAGTTTGTTATCTTTAAATCCCATAACTACTACTGGTGGAACTTCTACAGTATCACCTTCAATTCCTTTTTGTTCACCATAAATATTTTTATATTTTTCATAAACTTCTTCCATAGTTTCTAAATGAGGTTTAGAACTATTGAAATATAGAACTCTTGTGTCTTTATCACAACATTTACCTGATCCATATGAACCAAAACATTCAGTTATACATCCAGATTCAAATCCTCCTCCAACTAATTCATCAAAAGCTTTTGAACCTGTATTAATTTTAATTATTTTTGCTCTCTTTTCTAACAATTCTTCTCCTGAAGCAAAACCCATGTCGAGATTATTTCTACCTGCATTAATTATTTTCCTTGCAGCAGCTTCTCCCATTCCTACACTTTCAGTTAATTCTCCTGGACTTGCAACAGCAATCGACATTAAATCATTATATCCTGCATCCCTTAATTTTTCAGCAGTCGCAGCACCTACACCTGGTAAATCTTCAATTTTCATTTCCTCTTTTTTCATTTTTCTTCCTCCAATATTAAATGTTCATGTACTTTTCTCATCAATACAAGAACTTTTTCTACATCTTGTCTTCTCAATGAAAGATATTGTTCTCTTGTAACATTATTTTTATCTTTCCAAGTTTTTTTCAAACTTATGGTTTTGAATGAAACAATTCCTCCATCGTTCATATCTTTCTCATTTTTCCAAATGGAAACCTCATAGTTTCCCGATTTTATCTTTTTCAAAGGTGCCGGCATTTCAAAATTCCTCCTATGCTTTCATATCTCTAAGACATTTAAAAGGGCTGCGCAGCCATGTCCAGTGACCACACTAAGGTTTATTCTTCAATTTTATAAGTATTGTTAAGCTTTTCTTGAAATATTTTCAGTTTACTTTTTTTTCAACCAAAGACTTTTAAATTATTTTGAAATAATTAGCTTAATGGCAAATGACTTATACACAATAGCAGAGCATTTAGAATTATTAGTTCAATATGACGAAAACACAGTCCCACAAAATGGTGGTACTTCTTGGAACCAACCTTATTTTTTACAAGATGAAGGTTTAGATCCAGATAACAGATATATTGATGATATTCAAACTTTTTTAGGTGATCCTGATAAAAGAGAATTTTCTCCTGCTGATAGAGCTATGGCTTCATTAGGACCTTCTTATGTTGGAGAAACTAGGGAAAGAAACTCTTATACTTTCTTTTAATTTCTTTTATTTACACCACTTCTAAGAAGTAACAAATCAAAAGGCTTATAAATCATGACTACACTGAATGACTAACTGGTTTCAACTGGTTTCACGATATTCCTGCATATTTCAGGGAGTATTTAACATTTGTTTCAAATAATATAGAGGATATGAAAATGAAAAAATTAACTGTAATGGTTCCTTGTTATAACGAGGAGAAAGGTATCGCAAAGGTTATCTCAAAAATCCCTAGAGAAAAATTAAAAGGTTTAGGTTACAATGTTGAAGTTCTTGTTATTGATAATAATTCTAAAGATAGAACTACAGAAGTAGCAAAGAAAGCTGGTGCTAGAGTTGTTTTCGAAGGAAAGCAAGGTAAAGGTCATGCTATTAGAAAAGGTGTAAAAAGCATTTCTACAGATACAGATTTAGTTGTTATGCTTGATGGTGATGATACTTACGATCCAAAAGAAATGTTAAGACTTATCGAACCTTTGGATTCAAATTTCTGTGATGTTGTTATTGGTTCAAGATTAAGTGGAAAAATCAAAGAAGGAAGTATGACTATGTTCAACAGAACTGGTAACTGGCTTTTCACATTTTTAGTAAGAATGTTTTATCATGGAAATGTAACTGATGTTTGTACTGGTTATTTTGCTTGGAAAAGACCTGTTCTAAAAGAGCTTTCAAAACATTTAGAAGCTAATGGTTTCTCAATTGAAATGGAAATGATCACAAAAATGGCTAAAATGAAATTTGATATTTACTCAGTTCCAATTTCTTACGAACACAGAGCTGGAGATACTGCATTAAAACCTTTTGGTGATGGGAAGAAAATCTTGCATGCTTGGATGAAAAATTTAACTTGGAAACCACATGCAAAATATGTAGCAAAATGAAGATAGTACATTTACTAACTTATTATGTAGTGAGGAAAGTATGTTTAATAAATATTTTGAAAAATTTGTAAAAGATTTAAGTCTTGAGGAATTTAATAAAAATAAATTCTTTTTATCTACTTTATTAACTATTTTAGGGGCATTATTTATTTTATTAGGTATGAAATTTTCATTTTTTACAACTATTTCCTATTTTCTTGGGTGGGGTGCATTCTTTGGTGCTATATTTTTTATTTATAAAGAAAAACACCCTTTATTTTTAATTCCATTATTCTTATTTGCCATTATATTAAGACTAATCCCTTTTTTATTATCAGGAATTTTACCTTATAACGATCCATGGCATGAAATTGCTGTTGCAGAGTTTTTTATGAATTCAGGATATATAGAAATTATTCAAGGTATTGATGATTATTTTATGTTATATTATTCTGCAACTCCAGCTTTACATGTTTTAATGTCTAATATTGCATTTATGTCTGGGTTATCCCTTATAACAGTGAGTCTTATTCTAATGATTATTTTAAATTTTATTATTATTTGTAGTATTTATTTAATATCTCAGAAAATATTAAATAATTATATTTTTATACCAGCTTTATTATATAGTATTTTACCTGATTTTTTGCAATGGACTATGCAAACTGTTAGAACTTTATTT
>JADHVA010000006.1 GCA_016784245.1 Nanobdellota archaeon | reverse complement strand
TCTTATTCTTAAGGTTTTTGCATAAATATTTGTTGGAATTTTCCCTAATTTTCTTAAATTTGATAAATATTTAACCATTATTCTACTTTTACTATGCTCTAAAAAACCATTTACAGCTTTTTCTCTTCTCAAAGTATGCAATCTAAAAGGTATTACTTTATTTATATGGAAAATTCTAAAAAACAAATAAAGGTTCTTCCAATTTTCTATAACATAATTCTTTCCTTGAGATATTTTATAATTAAATCCCAAATCATCTAATAAATATTTAAAAAGATACTTTTCATGATCATTAAAACTTAATATAATTTTATGCAATCCCTTTTTACCTAAAGAAGCACTTCCTTCAGCTGCATACAAACCATTAAGAGAATGAATATTAAAATTATCATAATCAAACGATAATTCCTTCAAAATTTCTTTAAATAAAATTCCATAAACTTTTTTTTCAATAATTATCCTTAAATTTCCATCTTTTGAAGTATTAAATTTAGTAAAAGAACAATTATAAAATTGGCTTCTAAATAAGATAGTATTTGATAACCAATAATCTTTTGCTTTTGATTCTAAATAACCTGATTTCAATTGTACCAATGCTTTCCAAACATTAAAAGGAACACCAAAAATAGAATTAAAAGAATTTAAAACAAAATTATGTAATTCTACTTCTTTATTTGTAAAAGATAATTTAGTTATATAATGACCATCACCATGAACTAAATATATCAACTCAAAAAAAATAGAATCTAATTTTATATATCTTGGAACAGTAATAATTCCTTTACCAATAAAATATAATGACAAATAATTAAAAGCTCTCTTTATTACATAAACTGAATTTTTTTTCATAAAAAGATCTAAAAGATCTAAATACTCAAAAGATTTAAAATTATTAGTTAAAGAATTTGATCCACCTATAACATAAAAATTTAAAATATCTTTATTTTTTATACCTAAAGTTCTAACAACATTCTTTGGCACATAAAATGTATTCCAATCATAAATTTTCACAACAAATTGAAATATCTTTTCATTTTTTTGCAATCTAACTAATAAAACATCCCCCTTATTAATTTTTAATCCTTTATTATCATCAATTAAGATTTTACCTTTAGGTTTTATATACTTAACAAATATTTTAGTTTTTAACTTAAAAAGAACTTTTTCTTTGGAAAACAACAAAGAAAAATATTCAGAACTAATAATATCTTCATGATATACTTCCTTTCCAGAAATTAGTTCTTTAAAATACATATAAATAATATATTAAAAATTAATTTTTAAACCCTACGCACACCCATGTCCGATGTCCATACTTATTGTTCAACACTTTTTTTATTATCTCTTTTTACTATTTTCTCTGTTCTTTTTTCTTCTTGAACTTCTTTTTTATCTTCTTTCACTTCTTGAACTTTCTCTGCTTTCTTCTCTTCACCTTTCTCTAAAACTTCTTTTTTCACTTTTTCTTCTTCAACTTTCTTAGGATCTTTCTTTGTACCAACTACACTCTCTAATTTACCTGCTAATCCTTCTTTTTTCACTACTTTCTCAAATTTTAATTGTTCTTTTTCAACGCCAACTAACTCAGCATAAGCATAATCTCCATCTTCTTTATCTTTAATCAATTCAACATTAACTTCAACTTTATGAGGTGGATTTTTTGGACCATTTTTCCAAAGTTCCATATTAAGATGTCTTCCTAACTTAACATTCTCTACTTTCATATGTTTAATTAAGAATTTTTTTGTTGCACTAACTGCTTTCTCAGCCTTTCTATAAGTAGGTACTTTCTGAAATTCTCTTCTTAGTGGTATAACGTAGTTTCTTTCCATTTTAAGCCTTAGTTTTAGTTCTTCTCCAACTTCTCTTTACTGTAGTAATTCTACCTGGATGAACCCTTCTTCCTTTTCCAAATACTTTAGGTATTAACCAAAATGGAGCCCATCTTGTTTGCCTACCTTTCTTTGCAAGTCTTAATTTTTTTGCTAAATTTATATATCTACTCATTTTCTTATAACCTTAAACTCTTTTTTCTCAGGCTTCATTTGCACAAGCAAAGTTTTATACTGAGCATCACTCACCCTAGCATTTAACCTTCCTTTTTGCGCCATTTCAGCTATGATTATCAATGATTGTACAGCCTTTTCAGGATGCACTGTTTTTAAGTTACCATACCTTGTAACTGCTTCTGCACTTAAATATTGTTTTACAAACTTTTCAAGTTCTTCAAGCTTCTGCTTCAGAAGCTTTTCTTCTGTCTGTAAATCCTTTTCTTGCGACATTATCTAAAAATGATTGACCTTTACCTGTAATAACTCTTCCTTTATGTACACCCTTTTCTTTGTACTGTACATATCCAGCTGTTTCAAGTTGTTGTAAAATTGTTCTAATAATCTTTCCTGATGCTTTATAGAACTTTTCAGGCCTTACTCCTCTATTCTTCTTTATACCATAATATGTTCTAAGTTTTGAAACTCCAATTGGACCCCTTGTATAAACTTTTCTCAAAACTGAAGCAGCTCTGTAATACCACCAATCAAAATCATCAGGTAATCTTTCTTGCCCAGGACCTGTCTTAACTATTTCTGCCCATTCTGGTTTCTGAACTTCTTTAATTTCCTTCAATTCCTCTCCAGCATCTCTTATCAAAGCACTTGGATCAACATCATAAATTGTTACCATAATTCCTCTAGAAAATTGAGTGGCTTTATATACGTTTCGGTTGTAAAAGAATTAAGAAATAAAAAAAATAAGAAAAAATTTACTCTTCACCTTTATTCAGACCTTTTCTTTCTCTAATCTGTTTAATAATTTTCCCTTGCAATGTATCAGGCAATTTATCAAACTTCTGATCTTGAATAAAACTTGATCCTCTTCCAGACGTTGCACTTCTCAATTCAGATGACCAACCAAACATTTCAGCAACAGGCATCATAGCTTTAATTACAACCATAACTCCTTCATGTTCCATATTAACTAGTTGTCCCCTCTTGTTCTGTACAATCTTAGAAACTTCACCCATATAATCAGCAGGTGCTTCAATCTGCATCAATTGTAAAGGTTCAAATAAAAATGGTCCAGCTAATCTAATTGCTTCTCTTACACCTTCCCTAATAGCAGGATAAATCTGAGCAGGTCCTCTGTGAATTGAATCTTCGTGTAACTTACAATCCATTAACCTAACTTTCATTTTCATACAAGGTTCTTCAGCTAATCCACCTTTCTTCATTACTTGTTCAAAAGCATCCATAACTAAACCAATAACTTCTCCAATGTGAACAATTCCTCTAGTGTTATCTATTAGAGCATTTCCATTAAAAAAGTGTACATAAGCTTTAGCTTCTTTTGTATCAAGACCATATTCTTTTAATTTCTCAACAATTTCTTTATCCTTTTTCTTAATTCTACCTTCATGTAAGTCACCAGATTTCAATGCATCATAAATTGCATCATCTAAAGGTTCAACAGTAAAGTAAAATCTATTGTGTTTATTTGGAGATTTTCCTTCAGCTTCAGAAGTAGATCTTTTAGTAACTGCTTCTCTATAAACAACAATTGGATTTGAAGTTTTAACAGATAAACCTTTTTCACTTACAATTCTATTTTCAATAATTTCTAAGTGCAATTCACCCATACCAGAAATTAAATTCTCTCCAGTTTCTTCATTAATTTCAATTTTAATTGAAGGGTCTTCTTTTGAAATTTGTCCTAAGATATCAACAAGCTTTGCTAAATCTGCAGAACTATTTGCTTCAATACTTTTTGTAATAACAGGCTCGAAGATATGCTTAATAGCTTCGAAAGGTTCCATTTCTACAGAAGAAACTGTTTCCCCAGCAAAAACTCCTTTCAAACCAACTAATCCAACAATATTTCCAGGATAAACTTCATCTAAAGAAACTCTATGTGCTCCTTTGTAAACAGAAACTTGTTGTAGTCTAACTTTTTTCTTAGCCATGTTCATATAAACTTCTTGACCAGGTTTAAATTTACCAGAAAAGATTCTACCAGCAGCAACTTCTCCTGCATGTTTATCAATTACAATCTTTGTAACAACAAAAGTAGGCTCTCCTTCTGGATCACAAGTCATCAAAGCTTTACCAAGTTCAGTTTCTTTATCTCCATGCCAAATTTTTGGAATCCTATAAACTTGAGCAACTTTTGGATCAGGACTATGGTGTACAACCATATCTAAAACAACTTCATGAATAGGAGCTTTCTTAGCTAGAACTTTATGTGTATCATTTTCATATGCATCAATAATATCTTTGAAAGTAATTCCATGTTTTTTCATATATGGAAAAGACAATCCCCAATTATGATAAGCAGAACCAAAAGCAACACTTCCATCTTGAACTGATAATTGCCATTTTTCTCCATAACCTTTTGGAGCAATTTGTACAATCAATTTATTTACTTCATCAATAATTTTCATAAACTTTGCAGCCATTGCTTCAGGAGTCAATTTAACTTCTTTGATTAACCTATCAACTTTGTTAATAAACAGAACAGGTTTAACTAATTCTTTCAAAGCTTGTCTAAGAACTGTTTCTGTTTGAGGCATAATTCCTTCTACAGCACAACATAAAACAATTGCACCATCTACAGCTCTCATAGCTCTTGTTACATCTCCACCAAAATCAACATGCCCTGGTGTATCAATTAAATTAATTAAAAAACCTTTATTTTCAACATTGTGAACCATAGAAACAGAAGCTGAATCAATAGTAATTCCTCTTTCAGTTTCATCTTCATGAAAATCTAATGCTCTTTGCTGTCCTGCTAAAGCTTCTGACAACATTCCTGCTCCAGCCAATAAATTATCAGAAAAAGTAGTTTTTCCGTGATCAATATGGGCACAAACACCAATATTCCTAATACTCTCAGGTTTCCTTTGTAATTCCTTAATTTTTTCAGTAATTTTATCTGCCATTATATTATCTCCCGTTATTATTATAAATAACCTACCCCCTCAAAAATTCTAAGGCTTTTTAAATATTTCGGGAAAACCCAATAATTTTACTCTGAGAAATATGTCCATTTTTCAACAGAATTATCAACTTCTAAAGCTTTTTCACAATAAACTTTTTCACCAATAATAAGACCTAAACTTTCTATTTTTTCAACTAAACCAATTTCAGATAAATCTCTTTGATAACAAGAATCATTACTTTTTTGAGCATCTACAAACATATTATATTGCTGAAGCTGTATAACTCCATAAAACATACTAGCACCAAATAATAATCCACCAAAGCTATTTAATAAATCCTTCATATCAAAAATTATTCTTGAATCTATATATAAAAGTATTCATTCCGAAAAAAATCCCAATATACAACAACAATCTATATAAAATAATTAAACTTCTACACATCTATGAACTTATTTGATAATATTCTAAAACATGATGAAACCCTTTTCAAGAATGAGTTAGCTCTTGACTATGAATACCTTCCACATGTTCTAAAATATAGAGAAGATCAACAACAACATATTGCTACAATAATCAAACCTTTATTTCAAGGAAGAATGGGTTCAAATATTTTAATCACAGGAAAACCTGGAATAGGTAAAACTGCAGCTACCAAACATGTTCTTAGAGAAATGGAACAATTCTCTGATAAAATAAAAGGAATTTATGTTAACTGTTGGAAATATGATACAGCCTATAAAATAATTGTAGAAATTTGTCAACAGATAGGATATAAATGGGTACAAAATAAAAAAACAAATGAATTGATGAAAGAAATTGCAAATGTTCTAAACAAAAAAGCAGCTGTAATTATTTTAGACGAAGTTGACAAATTAAAAGAAGAACAAATCATTTATTTTTTACTTGAAGATATTTACAAAAAATGTATTATCATGGTTAGTAACGAAAAAGATTTCATTTCTTATTTAGATGAAAGAACAAGATCAAGATTAATGCCGGAGGTTTTAACATTTGAACCTTATTCTTACAAAGAGACTTATGAAATATTAGACGAAAGAAAAATTTCTGCTTTCCATAAAAATATAATTAAAGATGAAGACTTTGAAAGAGTTGTTGAAAAAACTTCAGAATTAAAAGATATAAGATCTGGACTTTTTTTATTAAAAGAATCAGGTAATGCTGCTGAAATAAGATCTTCTAGAAAAATCGAACCAATTGATGTAATAAAAGCAATTTCTAAATTATCACATTTCCAAACTTCAAAAGTTTCTTTAGACGATGAAGAAAAAACTTTACTAGAAATTATTAAAGATAATAGTGGTAGTAAAAGTTCTGAAATTTTAAAAGAATATCAAGTAAAATTCAACAAATCTGACAGGACATTTAGAAGAAAAATTTCAAAATTAAAAGACAATAATTTAATTGAATCTAAAGATGGAAAAGATGATCAAGGTAACTTAGTTCCATTCTTACATTTTAAGAAGTTGTAGTAGTATTTTCCCAATTCTCTCAAATCCTCAACATCTAACCCTGGACACTGGACATGCTCTCGCGCGGCACTTATATAGAAAATTAGACAAATAATTCTTAGAACCAAAAGGAGGTACAAACACATGAAATACTACGACCAATTCAAAAAAATACAAGTAAAAAAGAAAATAATTAACCTACCCTTAGATTTTGACACAAATTTTATTGAAAATATATTCAGCCAACAACTTAAACAACTACCATTATCAAGGAGGTGATAAAATGGAAAGAATTGCAAACTTATACGAATTTGAAAGTTTAGAAAATAAAGAGGATATTTATGATGAAGAAGACAGATTAAAAATGCTTGAGAATGATGAAATAAATGCCTTTGAAGAAGGCTTCATGCTTGGCTACATGGCCTGTTAATACTCCCAACAACACCTCTTTTTTTCTTTTTACCTACAATAATACATATAAACTCAAAACAAATTCTCATTCTCATGAAAAGATTATTACCTTTAGCATTAACAGCCTGTATGCACACAGGTCCAAATCCTATAAAAGTTGGAAGTTCAACTTACATATTACTTAATCAAACACAAGATTTAACTTTTCAATTAGATAGAAAAACTACAGCTTATATTAGAAGAGGAGATTCATGGAGACAAGAAGGAGGATATTATGACCAATGGAATAATAGAATTCTCTCACCAACTTCTAACTTAGGTTTTACTTTTTACTTGTCTGACCAATCATTAACATTAATTAGTAATGCAGCAAATTGTACAGAAAGATATGAAATTTATTTAGTAGAAAAAGAAAATAGTTCTTACACATTAGAAAAAGAATGTACAAACTTACATAATGCTCTAACAAGTAATGAAGGTCTAACATTTGAAGAAATTGATCCAGAAGATTTAACTTTTATTAAAGCAAGAATTGATGACCTACTTAATATTGAAATTGAAAAAACCTCATGGAATAGGTAAACTTTAAAAATCACCAAAAGTTCTAAACACTATGAAAATACTAGCCTTCGTCGATACACATTTAGATGAAAAAGCAATCAAACAAATAATTAAAAAATCTAAAAAAGTAGACATAGTAATTTGTGCAGGAGATATTTCTTGGTTAGGCCAAGGTACAAAAGAAGCTTTATTTGATTTAAGCAAAAAAATTAAAAAAAATATTTATATCATTCCTGGAAATCATGAAACTAATTCTGAACTAATAAAAGTATGTGAAAAAAAGAAAAATTTAATTTATGTTAATAAAAGACTAATCAAACTTGAAGATTATTACTTTTTCTTTTGGGGAGGAGGAGGTTTTGCAGAAAGAGATAAAAATCTTGAAAAAAGAATTCCCAAACTAAAGAAAAAATTAACAAAAAAGGATCAATTAATATTTATAACTCACGGACCACCATACAAAACAAAACTTGATATCTTAGAATACATAGGACATGTAGGTTGTAAATCTCAAAAAAAATTTATTAAAGAATTAAAACCTCTAGTTCACATTTGTGGCCATATTCATGAAAATTCAGAAGTACAACAAGTTATTTACAAAAGAACTTTAATAATAAATCCTGGCCCTGCTGGAAAAATTCTTGAAATATAACATCACAAACTTTAATAACTCAACTTTTAAAAAACAAACTAATGGAACTATTAGATATAATATTATTATCATTAATTCAAGGTCTTACTGAATGGCTACCAATTTCTTCTTCAGGCCACTTAGTTCTTGCACAAGAATTACTAAACATACAAGTTCCTATATACTATGATATTTTATTACATTTCGCAACTTTGATTGTAATATTCTTAGTTTTCTACAAAGACATTTACAAAATAATCAAAGAATTACTAAAGCTAAACTTCAAAAATGAATATGCTAAATTAGGAATCTACATAATCATTGCTTCAATTCCAACTGCTATAATTGGTTTTACATTCAAAGACACATTTTTATCATTTTATACAAACATTAATGCTGTAGCAATTTCTTTAATAATCACTGGTTTACTTATATTATCAACAAAATTATTTCATGGAAAAAGAAAACTGACAACATTAGATTCAATCTTCATTGGAATAGCACAAGGTTTAGCAATCATTCCAGGAATATCAAGATCAGGATCAACAATTTCAACTTCATTAATTTTAGGCATTAGAAAGGAGCTCGCAATAAAATTTTCATTTTTATTAGCAATACCTGCAATACTTGGTGCAACTATCTTAGAATACACACCAACTTCAATTAATTTTGAAATTTTACTTGGAATTCTTATCACAATAATAGCTGGATACCTTTCTCTAAAATTAACAATTAATTTTATTTTAAAAGATAAATTCCATTACTTTTCTTATTACTGTATAATTTTAGGATTAATAGTATTAATAATATAGAAAAATCTATTTGGGAAATATACAAAAACAAAAATACAGAGGCTATTTACCTCTTTTTTCTTTTTTTAGCTTTTTTCTTAACTGCTTTTTTCTTAACTGCTTTTTTCTTTGCTTTTCTTTTTACTGCTTTCTTTTTCACTTTCTTCTTTGCAGCTTTCTTTTTCACTTTCTTTTTTGCAGCTTTCTTTTTCACTTTCTTCTTTGCAGCTTTCTTTTTCACTTTCTTCTTTGCAGCTTTCTTTTTTACTTTCTTCTTAGCAGTTTTTTTCTTCACAGCCTTCTTTTTTGTCTTTTTTTTAGCAGCTTTCTTTTTTACTTTTCTTTTTGCCACCTTCTTTTTTTTCTTACGAACTAATACCATATCTAAAATACATGTTATAATATTATAAAAACATATCTATTCTTTACAAAACAATTGTTAGAAAAAATCAAATCAAAAAATAAAGCTAAAATAACTAATAGTATTTTCCTCATCTTTATTTATCGACGAAGATTTATAATAACTTAATAATTCTCCTTCTTCAGAACCTAACAATTTTAAAATATTTAAACCTAAAGCTACAGAAAATGAGCCACTCACTTGAATTTTATTTTTTCTTACATTTTTTAGGAAAATTTCAGAATCTAAATTTAAAATCAATCTAATCATTCCCAAATCTAAGCCTTCTAAACATTCTTTAATATTATACTTAAATGGTGTAAATAAAAATTTATTTCCATACTTTGTAAAATTTGAAACTATAATAACAACAATATCCTTCTCAATTTCTACAATTTTCTTAGCTAATATTTCAAAATTATGTGCAGAAGGTACAACAATAGGTAAAATTTTAATATCATTTATTCTATCTTTACATGCATGTTGTAATAAAGGCAACTGTACTTCTAAAGCTTGCTCATCAATAGAATCAGTTTTTGAAACAATTCCACTTTCTAATAATTTTTCAGCAAATTCTTTATCTAATTTACAAACTCCAAACTCAGTTTCAAAATCATCTAAACAAGTTAAATAATTCACAACAGTACCTGATTGATCTGGTATAAGAATTACATAAGTTTTTGGAAATTTACTTTCTGCTAAAACCTTATATGCCCAAGCTGAACAAGCACCTGATAAAGAATAATAATCATGTGGCACAAGAATACCAAATAATTTTTCATCTTTCCTACTTGTTGCTAAATCACCAGGTCCTAATTTACTTTCATATAGCTCATTTATTTGATTCATTAAATTAACATAATCTTTTTCATAATATTTTCCAGCAAAAGAAGATTTAATCATAAGCTTTCTATAACAGCCTTACTTAAAAATATTATTGTATTATTACGAAACTAATATTAACTATAAAATCTCTAAATATAATATGCCAGTCTTCAATACAACAATGAAATTTATCATTTCTATCGTATTTGATCTTATAGATCTAACTCTTGGAAGGATTCCTGGGTTTGGAACTGTTTTTGATGTGCTTGGGGGTTTACTAGGAATATGGTTATGGTCTACTCCGGGAGCTTTACAATTCTTAGAAATTTTAGATTTTACAGACCAAATAGATGGCTTTATACCGACGCTAACCATCGCAGGATTGATCTCAATTATATTTGATAAGGACTAAGTACTACTAGCAAGTTACTACAACCGAAAAGTTTATATACTAGTTCTGTTCTATATATCTTATCACCTCTTTTTCCCCAGGAAGATGCTCTTCGGAGTGTCTTCCCAGGGTTTAAAAATTAATAATTATAGAATTCTAAAATATTAATAACATAAAAAATAAGAATTATTTACTAAAAACAGTATAACCACATTTACCACAAGATTTTCTATCTTTATGATTTGCTAAAAAAACACCAGGTCCACATTTAGGACAAAAGCCTTCTGCTTTACCATCTTTATATCTAGCATATTTTTTACTTGGAATTTTATTCTTTACTTGCTTCTTTGCCATCTTCTACTTTCTCCTCAACCTTAACTTCTTCTTTAACTTCAACTTTAGCTTTTGCTTCTTCAGCAGCTTTTGCTTCTTCCGCAACTTTTTTCTTAGCTTCTTCAGCAGCTTTTTTCTCAGCTTCAACTTCTTTTTTTTCAGCTTTCTTAATTTTCTCTAAATTCAATAAATCTTTTCTATTATTATATACATGAACAATAACTTTTGCTTTAGAAAAACCATATCTTTGATAAACATGTCTTATTGAAATTAATTCTTTTTTAATTTTTAATTCGCCTGCGACTGCATCTCTAAAATCTAAAATTGATGGTGTTGAACCTCCACCAAAATTGATCATATAACTTAGCCTCTTCCTATTTAGTAAAGGAGACTCTCTTGTTTTTAATAAATCTAATTCCATCTTTATCTCACCTTAATTGCATATTCACCTTCATGTTTATAACCCGCCTTCTGAGCTATTAAAGATTTTTTTGCATCAAAAATATAAATTCTACCTTTCCAATTTTCACTTAATTTTGAAGGATTATTTAGACCACAGTTACTACCATTATTACCAGCAGGACATGTATCTCCATCTATAAACATTTTACAAGTTTTACAAACTTTTCTCATTTTTTCTTACCTTTCTTCTCTTTTTTTAATTCATCATCAATCCAATTCAATGCTCCAAGTCTATGTTGTCTCATTGTTAATCCTATTTTTGGATTTGAAAGATCCTTATAACTTACAGCGACTATTCTAGCTCTACATCTATCATTAGTTTTCAAACTTTTTTTACTTTCTTTACCTGTTAAAACATTACTTTTTGCAAAACTAACATAATCATCCATTGTTTGTGATACATGAATCATTCCATCAATTGGTCCAATATTAATAAATGCACCAAAATCAGTAACATCCAAGATTTTACCTAAAACTACTTCTTGCATTTCAGGTTTAAAACTTAAAATATTAAAATTTGTATCATAATAAGCAGCACCATCACCAGGAATTACTACACCTTCACCGATATCATCTACATCAGTTACTCCAATAACTACTCCTAATTCCTTTGAAATAAACCCTTCAAATTTCTGTCTTAAAGCAGCTTTAATAGCATCTTCAGTATTTTCATTAAAGAAGACGGGATCAACCCTTACATGACCTTTAACTTTTATTTCATAAAACATCTTTATTCAACAACCACATATTTTTTTTGTCTTATTGTTAAGACCTTGACACCTTTCTTTTTAAGTTTTATTCTTAAATCTCTATCCACCGTCGCTATGATATAACCAACCAAATTTACTAGTTGATCATCAACATTACCATTAAATTCAGTCTTTAAAACCTTTACTTCCTTACTTGCTAAAATTTTCTTCGCAAATGAGGCGGCTTGCTTCTTTGAAAGTAAATTTCCCTTTATAAATCTTTCTAATTCTCTTAAACTTCCCTCGAGAACATATAATTCATATCTAAAATCACAAGCTTTAAAAATTTCTTCAAACACATCAATTTTAAGATCCCAAATAGCCATTAAAAAATTTGTATCTAACACTATTTTTTCCATATTTTCCAGAACTATTTTTTACCTTTTTAAAGCTTTCCATTCAAAAGAATAAAATAGCTTAATTCTAAAGAATTTAGAGCTTTCACGACGATATTTTATAGTCTAAAGAACAGAAAGACATATAAACAAAAACACTCTAAATTTACTAAATAATAGAGAAAATATAGAGACAGAATTTTCTCAGAAATAACTTAATAATATACTCAAAAAAATGGAAGAAAATAGCTACAAGGCTGAAAGTATCAAAGTTCTAAAAGGACTAGAAGCTGTGCGTCAAAGACCTTCGATGTATATAGGAGATACAGGTATTAGAGGTTTACACCATCTAGTATATGAAGTCGTTGACAATTCAATTGATGAAGCTCTAGCAGGCCATTGTACTAATATTCAAATCCATATAAATAAAGATAATTCTATTACTGTAATTGATGATGGTAGAGGTATTCCAGTTGATATTCATCCTGAAGAAAATAAACCTGCAGTTGAGATTGTTTTAACTGTTTTACATGCAGGAGGTAAATTTGATAAAAATTCTTACAAAGTTTCCGGAGGGTTACACGGAGTTGGAGTATCATGTGTTAATGCACTTTCAAAATATTTATCTGTAACTGTAAAAAGAGATGGAAAAGTACATAAAATTGTTTTTGAAAAAGGTGCAGCTATAAATGAACTTCAAGTAATCGGTGAAACTGAAGAAACTGGAACAGAAGTTACATTCTTTCCAGATCCAGAAATTTTTCAAGATACTTTAGAATATCAATATGATATACTTTCAAAAAGATTAAGAGAACTTGCTTTCCTAAACAAAGGAGTATCTATTACAATAACTGATAAAAGAGATGGCAAAGAAGAAAATTTCAAATATGATGGCGGATTAACTGAATTTATAAAATATATCAACAGAAATAAAGATACTTTTCATAAACCAATTTATTTTGAAAAAGAAGAAGATAGAATTACTGTTGAAATAGCAATTCAATATACTAATAGTTTTAATGAAAACTTATTTTCTTTTGCAAACAACATAAACACACATGAAGGTGGAACTCATGTAGTTGGTTTTTCAACAGCTCTTACAAGAGTTATCAATGATTACATTGGAAAAAATATGAAAAATGGAATTAAACTTTCTGGTTCTGATGTAAAAGAAGGTTTAACTACAATAATTTCAATTAAAATTCCAAATCCACAATTTGAAGGACAAACAAAAACCAAATTAGGAAACAGTAATGTAAAAGGTTTAGTTTCAAAAATTGTTTACAAAGAATTGGGAATATTCTTTGAAGAAAATCCTTCTATAACAAAATCAATTATTGAAAAAGCTCAATTAGCAGCAAGAGCAAGAGAAGCTTCTAGAAAAGCTAGAGACTTAGCAAGAAGAAAAGGAATTTTAAGTTCAAGTTCATTACCAGGTAAACTTGCAGATTGTCAAGAAAAAGATCCAAGCAAATGTGAATTATTTTTAGTTGAAGGAGATTCTGCTGGTGGTAGTGCAAAATCAGGAAGAGTAAGAGCTACTCAAGCTATTTTACCATTAAGAGGAAAAATCATTAATGTTGAAAAAGCAAGAATGGATAAAATTTTCAAAAACAATGAAATTACTACAATCATTTCTGCTTTAGGTACAGGTATTGGAGATGAATTCAATATTGAAAAAGCAAGATATCACAAATTAATAATTATGACTGATGCAGATGTTGATGGTCAACACATTGCATGTTTACTTTTAACTTTCTTTTACAGACACATGAAAGAATTAATTGAACATGGTTACTTATACATTGCAATGCCACCTCTTTACAAAGCAACAAAAGGAAAACAAAGTTGGTATTTAATGAACAATAAAGAACTAAAAGAACTTTATGAAAAAGAAGGAGAACTTGCTATTCAAAGATACAAAGGTCTTGGAGAAATGAATCCAGATCAGTTATGGGAAACAACTCTTAATCCTGAAAATAGATATTTAAAACAAGTTTTAATTGAAGATGCAATTGCTGCAGATGAAATGTTCTCAACATTAATGGGTGATGATGTTGCACCTAGAAGAGATTTTATATTTAATAATGCTAAATTTGTAAAAAACCTTGACATATAAAATGGAAGAAAAAACAAAAATTATCAAACAACTGATTGAACAGGAAATGAAGCAATCTTACTTAGATTATTCTATGTCTGTTATTGTTGGGAGAGCACTTCCAGATGTTAGAGATGGATTAAAACCAGTCCATAGAAGAATTCTTTATGCAATGCAGCAACAAGGTTTTTACTTTAACAAACCTTTCAAAAAATCTGCAAGGATTGTGGGAGAGGTTATAGGTAAGTTTCATCCACATGGTGATACAGCAATTTATGATACTTTAGTTAGAATGACTCAAGAATTTTCCTTAAGATATCCTTTAATTAAAGGACAAGGTAACTTTGGAAACATTGATGGAGATAGAGCAGCTGCTATGAGGTACACTGAAGCAAAACTTGCAAAAATATCAGATGAACTTTTAACTGACATTCAAAAAGAAACTGTAGATTTCCAAGATAATTTTGACAATAGTAGAAAAGAACCAATTGTTCTTCCAGCTAGATTACCTAATTTATTATTAAACGGTTCAACTGGAATTGCTGTAGGTATGGCAACAAATATTCCACCTCATAATTTACTAGAACTTTGTGATGCTATTATTCATTTAGTAAAAAATCCAGAATCTACAATTGAAAATTTAATGGAATTTGTAAAAGGCCCAGATTTTCCAACTGGTGGAATCATTACAGGTAAACAAGGAATTTATTATGCTTACAAAACAGGTAGAGGAAAAATAAGAGTAAAAGCAAAATTCCATACTGAAGAAAAGAAAAATAGAGAAGCATTAATTATCACAGAAATTCCATATATGGTTAACAAATCTATGTTACTTCAAAGTATTGCACACTTAGTAAACGAAAAAGTCATTGAAGGAATCTCAGACATAAGAGATGAATCAGATAGAGATGGAATGAGAGTTGTTATTGAATTAAAAAAGAGTGCAGATGCAAATGTAATAACAAACTTACTTTACAAACACACATCATTACAAACTACTTTTGGTGTAATCATGCTTGCTTTAGACCATAATCAACCTAAAGTAATGAATTTAAAAGAAGTATTATCACATTATATTGAACACAGAAAAGAAGTTATTATCAGAAGAACACAATTTGATTTGAAAAAAGCAAAAGCTAGAGCACATATTCTTGAAGGATTAAAAATTGCACTTTCAAATATTGATGCAGTTGTAAAAGGAATTAAAGCTTCAAAAGATGTAAATGAAGCTAGAGAATTTTTAACAAATACATATTCACTTTCAGAAAAACAAGCTCAAGCAATTCTTGAGATGAAATTACAAAAACTTACTTCATTAGAAACAAGCAAAATTGATGAAGAGCACAAAAGTTTAATGGAACTAATCAATGAATTACAATCTATTTTAGATTCTGAACAAAAGATATTAGATATTATTACAAATGATCTTGAAGAATTAAAATCAAAATATAATGAAAAAAGAAGAACTATAATTCACGAAGGTGAAGATGAAGATATTGAAATTGAAGATTTAATCCCTGAAGAAGATGTAGTTGTTACTATGACAAGTTCAGGTTATGTTAAAAGAATTCCTTTAATTGAATACAAAGTTCAAAAAAGAGGAGGAGTTGGTGTAAAAGGAACAGAAAAGAAAGAAGAAGATGTTGTAGAAAATTTATTTGTAACTTCAACTCACAATTACTTACTTTGTTTCAGCAGCTCAGGTCAAGTTTATTGGATAAAAGCTTACAAAATTCCAGAGATGGGAAAATATTCAAAAGGAAAAGCTATTGTAAATCTATTAAATTTAAAACAAGGTGACAAAATTACTACTGTTATTCCTGTAAAAATGTTTGACGATAAAAATTATTTATTAATGACTACTAAAAATGGTTTAATTAAAAAAACTAATTTAAAGAATTATTCCAAACCAAGAAAAGGTGGAATCATTGGAATTAAATTAAGAGAGAATGATGAATTAGTAAATGTAAAATTAACAAATAACTATCAAAGATTCATTATTGCTTCAAAAGATGGTCAAGCTGTAAGGTTTGATGAAAAAGATGTTAGAGATATGGGAAGAAATTCTATGGGAGTTAGAGGAATTAGATTAAATCCTGGAG
>JADHVA010000005.1 GCA_016784245.1 Nanobdellota archaeon | reverse complement strand
TGAATCTTTTAGCTTAGCTGTACAATAGTGAATGTTTAAATCTTGGAATTGTTCTAAAATTTCTAAAGCTAATGTTTCAGAACCTTCAATTCCATAAGAATAGTCATCTTTTGTAGTATAACCAAGCTCTGCAAGTTTGTTGTGTTCTGCATCTGCATATTCTAATTCGTTTAAGTTAAAGAATTCTACATGATCTTTTGCATAATCTATTAATTTCTTAATATCCTTTTTTGGAATTACTGGAATTTCAATTCCTTTTGACATAGAGGTTTTTAATTTTAATTTTTCCCATAGTTTGTCAGAATCTAAATCTGGATGGAATCTGATTTCGTCCAAACCAGCTTCTTCTAATAATCTTAATTTCTTATCATCAATTAAATTTAATGGTGTGTATAAGTGAATGTGAAAATTTTTGAATTCTTTTTTTAAGAGTTTGATTGCTTCTAATGTTCTTTCAAATTTTGCTAAAGGGTCTCCACCAGTAATTCCAGCACCTCTTGCAGAAGAGATTTTTGCTTCTTCAATGATTTCTTTCAATTCTTTTATTGGTCTCTCATTTGCAAAGATAACATCTTTTTGGAATTTTTGTTCAGATAAAGGACAAAAGTAACATTTGTTTGGGCATAAACCTGTGATGAATAATACTAACTTTTTGCCTTTTACACAGAGTTGGCATCCTTTACATAGTTCTTTGTTTGCATATGAGTGAAATTCTGTTTTTTGCATGTGTTGAGGAAAATATTTAAGCTTTAAGAATATTTCTCTTTCTATGTCAAGTCTATATTGGTGTGAATTTCCTGAAGAATGTGATTGGAAGAAGTTAGGTAGATGGTTAGATTCAGATACTATGACCATTTATGTGACTTCTAGTTCAAGAAAAGAATTTGAAGATTGGGTGAAAAGAATTCATAAATATGCTCCAACTGTTAGATTAGGTGTGTGGCCAACTTTGAGTAAAGAAGAAGGTTATTGGTTTTCAAGTTTTACTAGTAAAAAAGCTATAGATAAATTAGAAGAATTTAGAGGTTTAGATATGAAAATAGATATTGAGCCACCTATTCCACAAAAAAATTATAGTTTTACTACAGCATTTTCTTGGTTGATATTGAATTATTTTAAAGGTGGAAATAATAGAAAATATTTGCAAGATAAAATTTTAAGTTTGAGTAAAGATGCAAAAGTTATTGTTTCTGGTTTTCCATTGCCTAAATTTATTTTGAAAAGATGGGGTTGGGTTTCTGGAAATAATATTAAGCATAATTTTATGTTGTATACTAGTTTTTTCCCTAAATTTTTAAGAGGAATTTATAGGTGGAAATATAAGTTTTTTATTAAAATGAATAAAGATGCTTATTATGCTGTAGGATTAATTGGAGTTGGTGTATTTAGAAATGAACCTGTATATGGAAAAATTGAAGAAATGAAAAAAGATATTGAATTTTTGAAGAAAAATAATGTTAATAATTTTGTAATTTTTAGAATTGGTGCTATTTTAGAAAGAGGAAAAGAATGGTTAGATGAAACTATTTCATTATAGTCTCAATAATTTTTACTAAATCTTGAGGACCAGAAGCTTTTATGTTTAATTTTTTAACTTGTTTTTCTATTTTTGGCATATCCTTAATGAATTGTTTTAGTTCCTTTTTTACAATTTTTGGAGAATGTTTGTTTGATATTTGAATTGTATCCTTTAATGTGAAAGCATTTAGTTTTTGCTCAATATGGTTATGGATCGGGAAACAAAGGATTGCTTTTTTGTAAACTAAAGCTTCTGATAAAGTGCTGTGACCAGCTAAAGTGATTAATCCCTTTGAAACTTTTAGATATTTGAAAAAATCTGAAGTGTATTGAATATAATGTACATTATTTTCTAAGTTTATATCTAAATTTCCACCAAAAATTATGAAATGTTCTTTGAATTTAGGTGCTAACTTGTTTATTGTTTTTGCAATCTTTGTTCCAAAGTCAGATCCACCAAGCATGATTAAGATTGGTTTTTTCTTTAAACCTAGTTCTTTCATGATTTTTTTATCTTCAGGTAAATCTTCAGGTTTAACTCTAACTATTGGATTTATGTAAGTGTACCTCAAATGTTTCTTTTTTCTTTTTTTGAAAGTTGGAATTACTACAATATCAGCTTGATCATAAAGTTGTGAAAAATATGTAGCTTCAACTTTTTCAGCGTAAGTTATTTTGTGATGTTTTTTGTATTCTTGATATAAATCAGGATCAAAACCAAATACTACAATGTTTTTTGTTTTGAACATTTTTGATAATGATAAGCCTACAGGTTCAAAGTCAGTAATTATTAAATCTGGAATGAAATTGAAAGCTTGTAGTCTAACTTTTAATGTTTCTACTGCCCAGAATGCAGGAAGTAATAAATTTCTTAAGCCAAATAAAATAGGATTTACTTTCATAGATTTACCAGGCATTTTGTAACCTCTGATTTTTAATGTGTGAAATTTATCTTTAAAGTATAAGTAAGAATTATCGTAACCAGCAACCATTATTCTTGCATGAGGGAATTTTTTCTTTATTGCTATAATATTTGCATGTTCTCGAGTAGCATCACCGAATCCTATTCCTGAAACAAGTACTAATATTTTCATCTTAGTTTGTAAAACCTCTCTGCATATTTACAGTTATTTTTTTTCCCATAATATATTGCTCTTATGAAAGCTGGTATGTATAAACTAAACATATAGATCCACTGACTTTTAAACATTTTGATATAATCAAGTTTTGTTTTCATATAACCTGTGATGTCAATGTAAGTGTGAGGTAGCTGTTCGTTGAAAATATTCCATACTTCATAAGCATAAACAGGATAATGCTTTCTTAAAGAATCTACAACCTCAAGAACTGTTTGATTAACAGCTTGATGATCTTTTGTAGGGTGATTGTCAGTTTTTGTTGGACAGTATATTTTTTCTGGTCTGTAAAGCATGATTAATTCTTTTACTCTCTTTTTTACAAAAGGTTTATTTATTTCTGATTTTAGCTTGCTATCTTTAAGGCCTAAATTTTTAGTTTCTTTTATGCCCATGAATTTACTAGCTTTGTCAGTTTCTTTGTATCTAGTTTTTTTTACAAATTGTTCTTGAAAATGAGGATGAGATTTTTCTCCTGGAGTAAATACTACTTTGATGATTTTCTTTTTTTCTTTAACATATTTTGCTATAGTTCCTCCCATTCCAATAGCTTCGTCATCTGAGCTACGAATGGGCACAAAAAATTAATATTGAGCCCATTAGTTCACCACCTCCTTGTTTACCCATTTATAATTTTCTTCCTTTCTTGTAAGGTAGATTTGGGTTTTAAGTATCCTATTTTTTTCCAAACTAAGTATCTTGTTGTAATTCTGTTGTTTGAGAATCCTATTTCTTTTAACCATTTGTTGAGATTAATAGGGCCATCTAAATTTATAAAGTTTGTTATGGTTGTAAATCCTCTCTTATCTTTTCTTTTGTAGTTATATTTTGTATTTAATGTGAATCCTAAATCTCTTAAACTTTTTTCTAAATCTTTAACTAATATTTCTGAAGCAAATTGTGATGCAATTCTGGGATAATAATTTGGTCCACCTTTTTTTCTTTTTGTAAATATTAAAGTAAAATCTGCATCTGCTAAACCTCTAATAAATGATTTTAGGTGTAAGGGATTTTTTTTAATTATTTTTGGAATATTACTTGTTTTTGCTTTTGGTGATTTTATTCCTAGATTATGGAGAAATATTCTAAATGGTTCTGATTGAAATTGAATTATGTAAGCTTTATTTGATCCAATATATGGTTTACAATTAATATTAAGAGTTTTTTTTATTAATTCAGGTAGATATTTGTCATAATAGTCTTTATCTTCTATTTGGTTACCCGATATTTGTATTCTATAATCTTTTCTTTTATAATTTTTGTTTATACAACCATCTCCTACAATGATACCTATTAGTTCAGCTAGATCTTCATTAATTTTGAATTTTTTTGCAAGTTTGTATTTATAATTTTTTTTACAATTTATTGAACAATATTTTCCTCTTTTTTGTAAATTTCTACTTTTTGAGATTCCAAATTTATTTTCACAATTTAAACAAGTTTTAATAATTTGATTTTTATTCCAAGGGATGTGTCCTTTTTTGAATTGATTGTTTTTTATCATATTTTAAATATGATTTAGACTATTTATTAACTCTGCGCGGGTCTGTGTCCTGTCCACAGTTTTTTTCAAAAATTAGAAAAGTTTAAATGTTATATTATTTATTTAATGTATATGAAAAGAGGGGTGCTTGTATTATTTGTTCTAATAATATCTATAAGTAGTGTATTAGCAATTGCACCTTCTAATGAAGAAATATATGATTGTGGTAATGATATACCTTGTGTAGATCTGACAAGTAGTGGTTTTTTGACTGAAACTTATGTAGTTGATGATGATGTTGATTTTGGAGAAGTTGTTAGTGGAAAAACATTAGGTGCTTTAGTAGCTTTTGAGAAAGATGAACTTGGTGAAAGGAAAGCTTTCCTTGCTGAATTAGATGTTGATGGTTATGCTGTAGCAAGAAAAGATTTGCCTGTTAAAGATTTAAGTTTGAATCAGATTAGAGAACAAGCTCCATTGAAAAGTTTTGATGCTGTTAGAGTAGCAAGACCTCAAATGCCACCCCCTATTGGATTGAAACCAGAAGGAAGATGGCAATATGATAGATTGAAAATTAATGCAGAGAATGAAATAGGATTAATAGAAAATAAAGATACAGGTGAGTATGAAAATTATAATCCTATTGTTAAAGAGAAGGTTGAAGAAGAAGGAGAAGCTCCACCTAATTTACCTTTGCCTGCTCCAACAATTATACCAACAGGTTTAGTAACTGCAGAACAAAATGTACAGACTTTGAAAATATTAGTTGTTTTAGTTCAGTTTCCTGATCAAAGTGCAAGTACAAGTGTAAGTGAAATTGAAAGTTTGTTTGATGGTTTTGTAAGTTTTTTTGATGAAGAATCCTATGGTTCTTTAAATTTAGAGGTTACAGTTTTACCAACTTGGTATACAGCTTCAGAGAGTATGGGAAGTTATGGTGGAAATTATGAAAGTAATATTGAAAGTTTAATTGAAGAAGCAGTAGAGTTAGCAGATCCTGCAGTAGATTATTCACAATATGATTCTGATGGAGATGGAATTGTTGATGGTTTTTTTGTAGTACATGCTGGTGAAGCTGATGAAGAAAATGGTGGTGGAAATGGTGATGAAATTTGGTCACATTATTATAGTATTTCTGGAAAAACTGTAGATGGTGTTCAAGTTATTGATTATGAAACTGTAAGTGAAGAAAGTCCACAAGGAATTATGTCGCATGAGTTTGGACATTATTTAGGTTTACCAGATTTTTATGATACAGTTATGGATGATGGTAGCTCAAAAGGAGTTGGTGATTGGGCTTTGATGGCTTATGGTGCGTATACAGATGATCCAAGTTTTAGTCCTTGGTCAAAAAAATATTTGGGTTGGTTATCAGATGATAATTTTGTTGAAATTAGTGAAGATGGCTATTATGATTTAACACAAGATAAAAGTTTGTTTGGAGTAAAATATTATTCTATACCTTTGAATACTGATGAATATTTTATGATTGAAAATAGACATGTGCAAGATTTGATGAAAGAAAATGATGCTGGTGGAATTTTAATTTGGCATGTTGATGAATCTTTGATTGATGAAACAGGTAGTTGGAATGGTTGTGCAAGTACAAGATGGGAATGTAATACTGTGAATGGAGATTCTTCACATAAAATGTTGGATCTTGAAGAAGCTGATGGTAAAGAAGAGTTGAGTGGAGATAATTTAGGAGATAAAGAAGATCCTTGGTATTATTCTTGTGGAACTTTTGGTGGATGTCAAGCAAATGTATTTTATTATGCGTCAAGTCCAACTAGTGAAGCTTATACAAGTACAAGTTATGATGTTGCAGTAACTGTAAATTCTGAAATTGGTGATACAATGAGTTTAGGTATTTCTCTTGCGGGTGAAGTTTTATCTGTAGAAGAAGTGGAAGAAGTTAGTGGAAGTGTTAGTGTAGAAGAAAGTACAGAAGAAAGTGTTTCAAGTAGTCCTACTTCAAGTGGTGGAATTCCTGGTTGGCTTTATGCTGTTGCTGGAGTTTTGATTTTAGTTATTTTGATTTCTACATTGTATCTAGGTTTTGTAATGTTGAAGAAGCATTAACTGAAGAAAGATAATAATAACATTAAAATTATTCCTAATAAAATTAAAAGAGTTTGTATAGTTGATTTTTTCCATTTTACTTCTTTGTGTAGTTCTGGGATTAAATCTGCTGCTGCAATGTAAATAAATGTTCCTGCAGCGAAAGGAATTAAGTATAAAGTTAAGTTGTCAATTATTGTGGTTAAAGCTAAAGCTAAAATTACTCCCAGTAAAGAAGTTAATGCTGTGATGAAATTTACAAGAAGAGCTTTTTTCTTTGATAGTCCACCATGAATTAAAACTCCAAGATCTCCAATCTCTTGAGGAATTTCGTGAAAGATAATTGCTACTGTAGTTGCGATACCAATTGGTATACTAATTAAGTAAGAAGTTCCAATGATTATTCCATCAATAAAATTGTGTAATGAATCCCCTAATAAATTTACATATGCAAAAGGTTTGATATGTTTTTTACAAGGGTGTGAGTGACAATGGTGCCAATGAATATATTTTTCAATAATGAAGGATAAAGAAATTCCAATTAAAATCATTATTGGGATTATTATGGATTTAGATATTGCAAAAGATTCTGGAATTAAATGAATAAATGCATCTCCTAAAAGTGCACCAGCTGCTAAACTGACTAAGTAAAGTGAAATTTTTTCTATGTTTTTTTTCTTTAGAACAAAAGTAATAATTCCAATAAAAGCAATTAAGCTAACAATTAATACAGAGATAATTGAGTAAAGCCATACACTTAACATTTAATTTAAGAATAAAAAGGAGTTTTTAATATTATCCTTTTATTACACCTAGAGGTTTTAATTGTACTACTATCTTTCCAATGCCAGATTTGTCGCTAACTTCTACAACTTCGTCAACATCTTTGTAAGCTCCAGGTGCTTCTTCAGTGATACCTTTCCATGAAGCAGCTTTGATGTGAATATGTTGTTTTTCTAAATCTTGTTTGATTTGTTCTCCTCTAAATTTTTGGTTTGCAGCTTTTCTAGATAATAATCTTCCTGCACCGTGAGCTGTACTTCCAAAAGTTTCTTTCATTGAATCTTGAGTTCCAACTAATAAGTAAGATGATGTTCCCATACTTCCTGGAAGAATAATTGGTTGGCCAGTTTTTTTGTATTTTTCAGAAAGTTCTATTCTGTCTGGTGCGAAAGCTCTAGTTGCACCTTTTCTGTGAATCCAAACTTCTTCCTCTTTGTCATCAATTATATGTTTTTCTAATTTTGCAATATTGTGTGCAACATCGTAAATAGTGTGTAGTTTTACTTTATCTTGGAAAACTTCTTTGAATGAGTTTCTTACTTCATGTGCAATAATATGTCTGTTAGCCCAAGCATAATTTGCAGCACAAGACATAGCAGCAAAATAATCTTTTGCAAGCTGACTATTTGCTGGTGCATAAATTAAATCCTTTTCTGGAAGTGAATTTGCAATCTCTGGAAATGTGTCTTCCATTTTTCTTAAGTAATCTGAACAAACTTGGTGACCTAATCCTCGAGAACCACAATGTATCATTACAAATATTTGTCCTTCTTCTTTTATTCCCCAAGCTTCAGCAACTTCTTTATTGAAAATTTTGTGTACATATTGAATCTCTAAGAAATGATTACCAGCTCCTAAAGTTCCTAATTGACCCAGTCCTCTTTTTTTTGCTCTGTTTGAAACTTTGTTTGGATCTGCATGTTCCATTTTTCCATTTTGTTCACAGTTTTCTAAATCATCTGCATTACCAAAATTATTTTCAACTGCCCATGAAGCTCCATTTTTTAAAACTTTGTCAAGTTCAGTATGAGATAAATGAATTTTAGATTGTTTTCCTACACCTGGAGGAATATTTTTGAATAAAGCATTAAGTAATTCTTCTATTCTTGGTTCGATGTCTTCTTTTTTTGCATCTGTTCTTAGTAATCTAACTCCACAGTTAATATCAAAACCAATACCACCTGGACTAATTACACCATTTTCTTTATCAAAAGCAGCAACACCACCAATTGAAAAACCATAGCCTTGATGAGCGTCAGGCATCATGAAAGAAAATTTTTTAATCCCTGGTAAACAAGCAACATTTACACCTTGCTTTAAACATGCATCTTCTTGCATTTTTTTAATTAGTTTTTCATCAGCAAAGATTTTTACTGGAACATTCATAGGATCTTGTTTTTCAATAATATAAGTGTAATCAGTAATTTTTTTTGGTTCAATGTTTATTACTTTCTCTACTCCATCCTTTTTAATTTTGTATTCTATCATAAGTCGTGTACTACTTGTATGGTTACAAGCTTTTCTTCTTCTTTAATAAACATATCGTTGTAAGTTACTGCTTTAATGTGAGCTTTGATTTCATAATTTTCTGCTGAATCTCCTAAGAAAGTTGCAGTTAAAGTGAAAGCATCTTTTATTTCTATATCTCTTACCTCAGATAAAATGAATCCTTCAGTGTCAACATAAAATAATAACTCTTCTAAAAATTGATATAATAATTTTTGTTTAGTATTTACTTTGATTTCTATCTTTTTTTCAATTACAGGTTTTACTTTGTCATCAGTCATTATTTTTGCTGTAGCTAAAGCTGCATTGATGAAAGCCTCTTCTAATGTTTTTCCATATGCTCTGAACTTTTCATCTGCTGTGTGTTCAAGGAATTCATAATTTTTCATAGATTTTAGAGAAGAATTGGGGTTTAAATAGTTTGTTTTTAATAAAAAAATAAAAAAAAATTAAAGATATGGGTCAATCAGACTTGCAAATGAGGTAGCTGGTTGTGCACCTGAAACTAATTCACCATTTACAAAGAAAGCTGGTGTTCCTCTAACTCCTGCAGTAACTCCATGTCCATAATCTGTTCTAACTTCTGATCCCATTGTACCTGAACTTAGACATTCAGTGAAATCATCAGAGTCTAAACCTAATTCGTCAGCTAATGTGTAAAAGTAATCATCACTGAATAGATCTTGGTTTGAAAATAGTTCATCATGGTATTCCCAGAACATATCTTGTTCATCAGCACATTCTGCAGCTTCAGAAGCTACTTGAGCATATTGATGGAATGATAATGGGAAATCTTTGAATACAATTGAAATTTCATCACCATAAATGTCAATTAAATCATGAACAGTTTCTAGTCCTCTTGCACAATATGAACATTCAAAATCTGAGAATTCAATTATTACAACATTAACCTCTTCAGGATCTCCTCCTAAATATGGGTCACCAGTAATATCAATACCAGCTGTTTTGTCAGATAATTCTAAATTACCTGCTGTGTTTGTGTCTGTACCTGTGTTAATATCTGCTATAGTATTTCCAGTAATTGCTGAGTTTAATGAGAATACTTGTCCAACAAGAATAATCATTAAGACTAATTGAATAACTAAAAGATAAGGCATAGCTTTTCTTAAATCCATTTTTATTTCCTCCCTTTGAAAATTATTAATATCATTGAAGTTTATTCATATAAAAAGTTTATGCTAAAGAAAAAGATAAATTAATCTTCTTTGATGAATTCTTCAACAGGAATTGGAGCCTCTTCATCAGTTTTGATTGTTCCTCTATTTTTTAGATATTCTTTACCTAAAATCCAGAACATTAAACCTAAAGATTTTTTCCCTTTGTTATTACAAGGAATTACTAAGTCAATATAATTAATTTCGTTGTTTGTATCACAACAAGCAATAACAGGAATACCCATTTTAACAGCATCTACAACTGCATTCTTATCAGGTCTTGGATCAGTTACTAAAAGAACTTTAACCTCTTTAAAATCTTCTAAAGAAGCATTTGTTAGTAAACCTGGTCTGTATCTACCAGCTTGAGTATCAATTTTTGTCATTTTTTTGAATAATTTAGCTCCAGCCCAACCATTTTCTCTTCTACATGCAACTAAAATTTCATGTGGTTCATATTGAGCTAAAAATTTACCAGCAACTGCTAGTCTTTCATCAATTTTTTTAACATTAAGAACTGCAAGACCATCAGATCTGATCTTGTATATGAAAGGTGCCATATATTTAGTTTTAAACTTGGTACCAATGTGTAATCCTGCTTTTAGATAATTATCTAGATCGGTTAAATGTACTTCTTGTTCTTCTACCATGAGCTAGTGAAAATATTAAGGGTTTAAAAAGCTTTTTGTTATTAATAACTAGATTTTAGCTAACTTCTCAATCTCTCCAATATGTCTTTGAGCTGCTAATTCTCCCTTTTTTATACATTTTTTGAGTTTATGGAAGTCAAAAAGGCCAACATCATCTAAATCAGGTCTAATTATTACAGAAGGTTTGTGTTCTTTAAGTTTAGATTTTGCTAATTCACTTGTAAGAATATGGAAAGATTTTGCTGAAATTCTAAATATCTCTGAAGGAGGTTGATTAAAATAATTTATTATTTTTTTAGGATTAAATGCCCAGGATATTGTTGTAGGTAATATTTTTTTTACTTTCAAATGAGTTTTTAATTTTACTGCTGTTCTTTCAATGAAATTTATTAGAAGGGGATGATCTTTTGGATCTGTTGCTGAAGAAAATTTGTATCTTTCAATTGGAATAGATAAATCAACTGCAATTGTTACTGGAATCTTTTTTCTGTTTAGTACACCAACAGGTATAGGATCTATAATCCCCCCATCTAAATAATTTCTATGATTTATTTTTACTGGAGTAAATAAACCAGGAATGGACATACTTGCATTAACAGCTTTTACTAAATTTCCTGAATCGAAAACAACCTCTCTACCAGCTTTAATGTCAATTGTTGTAACAGCTAAAGGTATTCTTAAGTCTTCAAATTTTTTACCTTTGAAAAGTTCTGTAAGATAATTTTGAATCTTTGTTTGTTGTATTAGTCCTAATTGGAAATCTGAAACTTCTAAGAGTTCTTTCCATTTTGTATCTTTAACAATTTTTTCAAGTTCTTTTGAAGAATAACCTGATGCATATAATGCTCCAACAACTGCACCAATACTAGTTCCAGCTATGTAATCAATTGGGATTTTGTGTTTTTCTAAAACTCTTAAGATTCCAATATAAGATAATCCTCTGGCAGCTCCACCACCAAGTGCTAATCCTATTTTAGGTTTTGATTTCATTTTCGATTTTTAATAATTCTTTTAGTTTGGATTCTCTTTCTTTGCCAAAGATTCCAGTTTTAATATAAGGGATTTTCCAAGCAACAGCTAAATGAGATATTGATGAATCTAATGTTTCTCCTGATCTGTGTGAAATAATTGTTTTTATGTTGTGAGAGTGTGCAAATTCTACAATCTGTTTTGTTTTTATTAAAGAACCAATTTGGTTTGGTTTGATTATAATTGAGTTGATTGATTTTTGTTGAATTGATGATTTTAATCTTTTAATGTTAGTTGTGATTAAATCGTCTCCACAAACCAAAGTTCTTTGGTCAATTTTTGAAAATCCTCTGAAATCTTCTTGCTCTAAAGGATCTTCTACATATTTTAAGTTGTAATCGGAGATCCAAGAATTTATTAAATTGATTTGTTCTTGTTTTTTTAGTTTCATTGTTTTGTTAGATTTTGAAAAATTTTTGTAATTGTAAGTTTTGTTTTTGTAAAACTCTGAAGCTGCTATGTCTAAACCTAAGTTTATTTTTATTCCTAAGACTTTGTTTTGTAGGTATTCATTTAAGAATTCTAAAGATTCAGTTGTTGATAAGTTTGGAATTAATGCTCCTTCATCAGTCATTTTTTTTGTTTGTAATTGTTTCTTTATTTCTTTGTAAGCTTCTTTGTTTGCTAAATATCTTTCTTTGAAAGTTTTTGCTTTTGGAATTAAAAGAAATTCTTGAATGTCAGAACTTTTTAATTTTGTATGTGCTCCACCACCAATTACATTGCCTAAAGGAGTTGGTAAAGTTTTTGCTTTTGGATTTAAGTAATTGTAAATTTTATTGCTTGACATTGCTTTCAAAGTTGCAAGTTGTAATGCTAGAGTTGGGTTACCACCTAAATTTAAATTTTCAAAAGTTTCTAAATCGTAAAATTCGTCAAAGGATTTATTTTTCCAATGCTCATGATGTTTATTTAGATAGTCTACAGCATATTTTGCAGTTTTTTTGTAAATCTTAACTTCGTGTGTACCTGTGGAAGCCCCAGAAGGCACAGATGCTTTGAATTTTTTATTAATAATTATTTGAATAGTATTTTCATTTCTAGAATTTTTTATTATCTCAGCTTTTAGAGTTTTTATTCTCATTCTTTTAAATAGAGGTTGGGATCTTTAAATATTTTGTTCTTTGATAAAGTTTAAATAGTTGAGATTTTAAATTGTTTTTTGAGGTAAAATAAAATGGAAGTAAATGGTAAAAAATATGATAGAGAAGTTTTAATGGCAAGAGAAGATATACGAGCTTTGGTAGAAATGCCTGATGGTGAATATTTAATGTGGCATTCTCAAAGAAAAGATGCTATTGTTGCTTTGTTGAGTATATATGAGTTGGCAGGAAGTGTTCCAAGTTTACTTAATCCTGAATCAGGAGAAGATATGAGTAGACAATATTCTGGGAAAGTTGATGCATTAAGGAGAAGTTTAGATTATTTAGATGTTATTGTTAAACTTAAAGATTAATTATTTTTTTCTTTTTACAAATTTTTTTATTTCAAAGAATAGGAAACCTATAGATGCTAAAGGAACTATTAAAATCCAATCCTGGAAAGTTAGAGCTGTTAAGCTGAAGTATACTGAAAGGGGGGTGTAGATTAATAATAAGTGTAATATTAAAGATAAAAATACAGCTCCAATTAAGTAAATGTTATTTTTTAGTTTGAATAAAGAACTTGTATCAGATCTACAAGAAAATACTAGGAAAAGTTCAAACATGATTAAAGTTGTAAAAGCTACAGTTCTTGCAGTATCTAATGAAGCTTCTTGGTTTAGATAATATAAGAAAATTCCTAGAGTTACTAAAGTTGAAATTATTGTAGCAAAGAACATAAATGTTTTAGTGTTTACAAAGAAACTTTCATTTGGATTTCTTGGTTTCTTTTTCATTATGTTAGGGTTTGCAGGATCAGCACCAAGAGCTAAAGCAGGGAAGCTGTCAGTAACTAAATTAATCCAAAGGATTTGTACAGGTAACATCGGTAAAGGGAAACCAAATAGAATTGGAAGGGTTATGATAGCAATCTCTCCAAAGTTTGCAGCAAGTAAATATTTTACAAACTTCTTTATATTGTTGTAAATAGTTCTTCCTTCTTCAACAGCAGCAACTATAGTAGCAAAGTTATCATCTAATAGAATTAAATCTGAAACATCTTTTGTAATCTCTGTACCTTTGATGTTCATAGCAATTCCAACATTGGATTGTTTGATTGCAGGTGCATCATTAACTCCATCACCTGTCATTGCAACAATCTCACCATTAGATTGTAAAGATTTTAAAATTCTAGCTTTGTGTAAAGAATTTACTCTTGAATATATTGAAACTGTTTTTACTAGTTTTCGTAATTGTTTATCTGATAAACCGTCAAGTTCTATTCCTTCAAGAGAATCTCCTTGAATTCCTACTTCTTTTGCTACAGCTTCTGCAGTAAGTTTGTGGTCACCTGTAATCATTACAGCTCGAATACCAGCATCTTTACATAGAGCAATAGATTGTTTTACTTCTTCTCTTGGAGGATCTATCATACCAACTAAACCTAAGAAAATAAGGTTCTTTTTACCGTAAGCTATTGCAAGAACTCTTAATGCTTCTTTTGATAATTCTGCATTCTTTGCAAAGATCTCTTTTTTATCTTTTGCAGTTAGTTTTCTTTTTTTGCCATTGATTTCTATATAAGAGCATTTTTTTAGTACAACTTCTAAAGCTCCTTTCATATATTGAATTTTATTTTTATCTGTAACAGACATAAATTTTGAATCTGAAGAAAAAGGAACCTCTGATACTCTATCTATTGCTTTAATGTTTATTTTCTCTGCTAAAACTTTTAGAGCTCTTTCAGTTGGATCTCCTATTTCTATTGTTGCATTATTACAAGTGGTTGAAACTGTTAGGAGTTTTGTTAGTTCTTTGCTTGATTCTTTTTTCTTGAATAATATTTTTCCTAGGACACTATAACCTATACCAGTAACATCATATTCTTTTTTGTTAGCAAATATTTTTGTAACAGTCATTTCATTTTTAGTTAAAGTTCCAGTTTTATCTGAACAAATAACTGTAACACTTCCTAGGGTTTCTACTGATCTTAGTTTTCTTATCAAAGCTTTTCTCTTAAGCATTTTTTTTAGACCAAGAGCTAAAGTAATAGTAACTACAGCAGGTAAACCTTCTGGAATTGCAGCAACAGCTAAACTGATAGCCATTAAGAACATATCTGAAATTAAAAATCCTCTAGCAATACCTAAAGTAAAAATTAAAATACAAATAGCAGTAACAAAGATAGTTAACCATTTTCCAATCTCTTTTAATCTTTTTTGTAAAGGGGTTATTTCTTCTTCAATAGTTTCAATTTCGTGAGCAATTTTACCTAGTTCTGTTTTTGTACCAGTGTTTACAACAATTGCTTTTCCTCTACCACTAACTACAATAGTTCCTGTGAAAACCATGTTAGTTTGGTCACCTAAAGCTTTTGCTTTGTTTATTATTTTGATAGTTTTTGTAACAGGATTAGATTCTCCAGTTAAAGATGCTTCATCAACTTTTAGATCTACTACTTCGAAAAGTCTAGCATCTGCAGGAACTTTGTCTCCTTCTTCTAAAAGAATTATGTCTCCTGGAACTAGTTCTGTAGAATTAATTACTAATATCTTATTGTTTCTTAGAACTTCAGTTTTTGATTCTTGAAGAGTTCTTAAATGTTCAATTGCTTTCTCAGCTTTGAATTCTTGGAAGAATCCGAAGATTGCATTAAATAAAACAATTGCTAAAATAACAAATGCATCAATGTAATGTTGAATTACTAATGAAACTATGATTGCGAAGAATAATATCCAAAGTAAAGGATCATTAAGTTGATTTAGAGCAATTTTTAGAATTGGAATTTTTCTTTCTTTGCCAATTTTGTTTAAGCCATATTCTTTTAATCTTTTTTTTGCCTCTAAAGCGGATAATCCTTTTAGAGAAGTTTTGAATTCTTTTAATAGCTCCTTTGTTTTAGACTTATAAAAGTTGGGCATTATATTATATGGTATTTAATTATTTATAAGAGTATCCAGAAACTTAGTCCAAAGATAAATAATATGTAAATAAGTAAAAGTAAAATTCCTTCTTGTTTTTGTAAAACCCAACTAGTTCTAACAAACCATAAGAAAAATGTTGTGATTAATAGTAAAACTGGGATTAAATAATATAGACTAATTGCTGTAATACTAATTGGTAAAATAATTGAACTTATTCCTAGAACAATTAGGATATTGTAAATGTTACTTCCTAAAATTGTTCCAATGATTAAATTCCCTTTTTTCTTTTTTGCTGCTGTTATTATAACAGCTAATTCTGGAAGAGAAGTTCCAATAGCTAATAATGTGATACCAACAATTTCTGCTTTTATGTTTAGTAAAGTTGCAATGGTGATTGCAGAAGTTATTGCATATTTTGAAGAGAAAATAATAACTGCAAAAGAAATTATTAATATTGGTATTAAATTTAAATATGCGTAAACATATGTTCTTTTTTCTTTTTGAATTAAACTGGTATAGGTTCTGTAATCTAAACCTATTCTTATATTTCTTAAAGTATGAATTGTTACAAGTTTTCCAAAATTTAAGTATTTTCTTAGTAAGTTTTTTTCCGTGTTTTTCGTAAATAATGGTGAATGGTATAAATATAATATATATAATACGAAAATTGAAAATAAAATTATTCCTTCTGCTCTTGATATTAATCCATTAAGAGACATGATAAATAATAAAATTGTGATTATTAAAAGAAAAATTCCTTCTCTTTCGAATATTGCTCTTTTAATAGTTAGAGCAGCGAAAAAAGTGGCAACTCCTAGAACTAAAGCAATGTTTGCAATGTTTGAACCTGTAACGTTCCCAATAATGATATCAGTATTATTTACAAAAGTTGCTGCAATAGAAGATGAAAGTTCTGGTAATGATGTTCCAATTGCTACAACTGTTAAACCAATTAAAAAATCTGAAATGTTAAGTAATTTAGCTAATTTTATTATATTATCAATGAAAATATTACTTCCTTTAATTAAAAATATTAATGAAATTACAAGTATTAGTAATTCAATAAAAACCATTATCTCCTTTTTTTACCTTCTGTTTTGTATTTATGTTGAATTTCTTGTTCAAGATTTTTTATTGTTTTGTGCATAGTTCTTGGAAGATCCCAATCTGCATGTTTTGATCTTGCTATTAATTTTCTGTTTTTTTCAACCTTAATATTAATAGTATATTTTCTTTTTTTACCATTAGTATCATGAGTTTTGAGATTTATGTTTAAATTTGCATTATTAAATTTTCTTTGTACTCTTCTTAGAAGTGCTAAAGATTGTTTTTGAACTTCATAAATATCTGTAGCTGTTAATTTTTTTAAACCTGTATATTTGATTTGATCTGTTTCTTCTAAAAGAAATTCTTTTGGTTTGAAGAATTTTTTTAAAAAGCTAATTTCTCTAACATAATCTCTTCGATCTCTTTGAATTGTACTTTTATATCTATCTTGAACTAATTTAGTTTTTAGTTTAGAAATTTTTTCTTTAATTCCCTCTTTTTTTACCATTAGTTAATTCAGTGTATAAAGGTTTATAAAGTTTTTTGTGCATATTCTTGGTATGGTAATGTGTGAATCTTGTAAAGGTGAAGAAGCTGAACATAGTTGTTCTAAATGTGGAAGAACTATTGGAAAAAAATGCTGGAATGAAAAATTAAAGATGTGTACTGACTGTTCTGGTGGAATGAGATAGGAAGTGTTATAAGCTTTGTAGTCTTGTTTATTTTTTTATGGAGAAAGTTGTGTATTTAGTTTTAAGTTTTGAAGATTTATTAAATTATATTTTAATTAATGAATATTTAGGGGTTTAGATGAAATTAGTTTATTTGGTTCCAATATTTATTCTTTTACTTAGTTTGAATTTTGTTGTTTTTGATAATGATTTTTTTTTGAGTAAGGATTCTGGTTTTGAGTTTTATGAAGAAGAAGTTAGTAATTTGTTAGATTATTTTTCTGGAAATGATTTGGATGAAGAAAGGTATTCAGAAGAAGAAATTATTCATTTGAAGGATGTGAAATTATTAATTTGGAGCAGTTTAGTTATTTTAATAGGCTTATTAGTAAGTTTTGTTATATTTGTGAAGAAATTGAATCATAAAAAATTCTTTTTGAAGTCTGGAGTTGTTAGTTTAGTATTTTTTGGATTAGTATCTTTGATATTTCTAAATTTTTCTTGGGCTTTTAGAAAGTTTCATGAAATTTTGTTTTGGAATGATTATTGGATGCTTCCTGTAGATTCAACTTTGATACAAATGTTTCCTCAATCTTTTTTTGTGAGTGCCGGAATTAGAATAATTTTATATAGTTTTATTCTCTCTTTGATATTAATAGTATTGGGATATATCCCTAGGGAGAGAAAAAATGAAAGAACATAAAATTGTAATGTATGGGACTCCAAGTTGTCATTGGTGTAAAAAAGCTAAAGAATTTTTTGTTGAAAAAGGTGTAAAGTATGAATATATAGATGTGCAAGCTGATCAAGAAAAGGCAAAAGAAATGGTTGAAAAATCTGGACAAATGGGTGTGCCTGTTATTGATATCGATGGAGAAATATTAGTTGGTTTTGAAGAGGATAAGATAAAAAAAATTTTAGAGATTGATTGATGGGTTTTTTAAGAATTTTTTGGGAAGTTAAGAATGGAGTTATGTTTTCTCCTCCTATAGTAAATGATATTATTGTTGGAAAAGGTTCATCTCTTGGAGATTTAAACAATAAGGTTGCAGATAATCATGCTTTGATTTCTGCTGAAGGTGATAATTTTTTTATTGAAGAAATAAATGGTTCTGTTTTTTCTAATGGAAATAGGATTAGAGGAAGAATTTCTTTGAATGATTTAGATAATGTTACTTTAAATTCTGATAAAGGAGAAGTTGAATTAGGACTTGTTATTGAAAATGGTTTGGGAAAAAAAATTAGTAATACTAAAAATGTATATAGGTTTCTTGCAAATACTTATAATTTTTCTAATTGTAAAGGTTTAAGTAA
>JADHVA010000004.1 GCA_016784245.1 Nanobdellota archaeon | reverse complement strand
ATCCAAACAGGTTTTATATGATGCCAATTTTGTCCTAAAGTTGGGATTGTTTTATGAGGTTTAAGTTCTTTTTCTTGTAAAATTTGTTGAATATATTTTGCTTCACCATAATCTTCCATTTTTGCTAAAGGTGAACCACCATGTAAATTGTCAACTCCTAAAAGCCTGAAAAGTTTTGCTAAGAAAATCATTGATACAGAGAAACCTTGTAATTTTCCAATTCCATGAACTCCTGGTGAATTATCTCTTGTTAAAAATCCATGCATTGCTCTGTGTGCATGTATTGCTAAACCTAAATCTTTTCTTCGCATTGTATCAATTGCAGCAAAACCTGTTGTTACAACATCTATCATCATGTAAATTCCTTTATTTTTTTTGATTAATTTTGCTCTTTCTTCCATTTTGTCAATGTTTGAATGAGTTATGTTTGCTAAAAAGAATTTTTTGTTGCCAGTTATTTTTTCTGCTTTTTTTACTTCTTTTAAAATTAATTTTACTCTTTGATTGAAATTGCTGAAATATAAATTGGTTAAATTTTCGTCATCTTTTATTCCTTCATATGTTCCATTTCCTGAGGTGAAAAGTATTTTTGCTAAATGTGCTTCTTCTTTTGCAGTTCTACCAACTTTAGGTTTAGGTACAGTTGCAACAATTGGTCCTCTAGGCTTGTTTAGAAGTTTTCTAACACCTTTTACTCCAAACTTAGGACCTAAGTATGCTTTGATGAAAGGTTTTGGGAATCTTATATCATAAACTCTCATTGCAGAAACCATTTTCATTCCAGCTATGTTACCAACAACACCTGCAAGTAATCCTGAGATGTTATCTTTTTCAAATAATTCAATAGGATATGCTACTTTGAACATAAAATTTTTGTAATCTAAATCATAAGCGAAAGCTCTTAGTTTTTTAGCTAAAGGAATTCCTGAACTTTTTCCAGAGTAAACTTTTGTCCATGTTCCAGTTGATGATTCTGCTGCAACGGAAGCTGCTGCATCTTCGAATACTTTTTTTATTGATCTCTTTTTCTTTCTTGCTTCAATTAATGCAAGTTTAGAGAGTTCAACCTTTAGAAGAGTAATTATATAGTTTTTTTCGGGGTTTTTAGGTTCCCAGTTTTTAGGAGCTAAATATGAAAATTGTACTGCCAAAGTTTCACCTCAATTATTTAGTAGGATATCTAGTTTAAAAGTTTTGTTTTTTTGAGAAGGTTTATAAAGTTGGTTTTGTTGATAAAATGAATGGCAAGATATGATCCAAGTTTAGAATACAATAAAAGAAAAGGGGAAGAGTTGGTACAAGTTTTTAATAAGGTATTTCAGTTATATAAAATTCGTTTAGAATTATTAGAACAAACTTTTGATGTTTTAATGAAAATTAATAATTCTAATTTAGGTGAGAAACCATATGAAACTATTGCAAGAACTCATGGGAATAGATTATTAACAATTTTAAATAGAGAAAGAAAAATTATGAACATGGTTGGGGTTAAAGGAGATGTAGTGGAAAGTCCTGCAAGAAAAACTATTTCAAATAAATTACATGGTATTATGCCTGCTGTAAATTATATGGGTGGGAGTAATCTTAAAAAAATTAATAATTTTACTGCTAGTATATTTGAATTTATGACTTCTTTTGAAAGTGGAATTAATCAAGTTAAATATAGGACTAGATTAGAGAAGAAATTTATAACCAATCCGAGTAAGGAGAGTTTTGAGAAATTTATAGAGCTTTTTGAAATTGAGCTTAAAAATAATAAAAAAAATGTTAAAAAGTATAAACAATTAATTAAAAGAGCTAATTTTATTTTGGCTGATTCTGATTTTGCTTATAGTAATGATCCTAAAAATGATTCTGCGTTTAGTTTTACTTTTGCTATGGCATCAGGAGTTAAAAATTTATTTTTGAAATATAAGAATTTTGAAGCCTTAATGGATACTTCAAGATATTTTGGAATTCTAAAAAAATTAAAGACTACTTTAGGAATGAAAAAAGGTTTTTTAGCTAGTATATTTGGTTAATTTCTTATTTTGTCTTTTTTTGTATATTTCTTCTATATATTAGTTAATTCGAAAGGTTTATATATGATGCTGTCCTTCTAAAGTAGTAACTACGAGGTGATCGGATGTTAAAAATGCCAAGAAAAAACCCCCTATTATTCGGAAGAGATGAATATAAATATCTACACCAAGTTCTTTTAGAGACTCAAAGTCAATCAAAATATCTAAAAAGTATTAAAAATAAAAATGGAATGGGTTTAGAACCTAAAGAAATTGAGTTTGTTAAGAGAAAATTTGAAGAGTGGAAAGAAGAGAATCCAAATACATTAGTTTGGATGAATTAATTTTTTATTTTTTTAATAAATATTTAGGAAGTTCTGTGATTTTATTGAAAACTTTTGTTGGTTTATGTTTTAATAATTCTTTTTTAGTATGATTTCCAGAAACAATGCCTATAGTTTTTACCTTAGCCTTTTTTCCAGCCATAATGTCATAAATAGAGTCACCTATCATATATCCTTCAGTAATTTTTAATAGTTTTTCAGCTTTGAATATTTCATCAGGATAAGGTTTAGAGTTTTTTACTTCGTCAGCACCAATAATTAAATCAAATATCTTTTTGTCAATATTTGCAGCTTTTAGTATTGAATTTATTTCGTTGTGAGAACAGTTTGATAAGATTGCAATTTTGTAATATGGTTTTAGTTTTTTTAATACTCCTTTTGCACCTCTAATTGTAGAAACATAATTCTTTGCAAGTTTTATTGCATAATTTCTGTGATCTAATCCTACTTTTTTAATTTCTTTGTCTGTTAAATTTGGGAATAAGATTTTTATTATTGTATATGATCTTTGACTGAAAATAGGAAGAAGTTCTTTTGTAGTTACTTTTCTTAAACCATTTTTTTCAAAAGCTTTCTTGAAAGCAGTTAAATGTAGTTTATTAGATCTGACTAAAGTTAAATCTAAATCAAAACAAAGCATTTTCATACTTGTTTAAGGTGTATTTTAGTTTATAAGAATTTCTTTTTACATAAAATATATAAGGGGAAGATAAAAGAGATTTAATAAAATGACATATGATATTAGTAAAGATTCTTTGTTTGAAAGAACAAGGTTTGAGAATTTTTTACACTTTGCAGATCTAGGAAGAGAATTTGAAGAATATTCTTATTCTCTTTTTCTTTTTGATGAAGAATTTGAACAAAGACAAAGTTTCGGATATAAATCTGAAAATCCTGATGCTGTTCCAGAAATATTAAATGTGCATCCTTATGTTTTAAGTATGGATGGTAGTCCTAGGCCTATATTAGAAAAAAGGATGGAATGGGCTTTAAAATTAGTTGAAGAATATGGTATTGAAGATCTTATTGTTTCAGGAATTTCTAGTCCTCAAGGGGAAGGAAGTGATTATGATTTTGTTAAAGAAACTGGAGCTACTCAAGGAATAATTATGGAGAACTGGTTTAGGGGTCATGGTTTTAGAGGAAATATTCATAGGGTTGATGAAGGTTATAATACTTTTCAAACATTAAAAAAAGTTTATGGTGAATTATTGCCTCAATTAGATTTTGATCATGTTGAAGAAGTTTCTTCATTTGAACATTTAGCAAGGATACATTTACAAGGGATTCAATTAAATGAAATGTTTAGAAAGAATTTTAAAAGATCTTTTTCAGGACCTAGAATTAGAGATGTTGCTGAAGCTTATGAATTTATGATGTGGGAACTTACAAGTGTACATGAGACTTTAGGTTTTACTGCTCAAGCGATTTCTATTGCAAGATTATAAACTGAATGCTTTTAACATTTTTCTTGCTTCTTTTACATATTTTTTAGGTTTTAGAATTCCTTTTTCACAAATAATTCCTTTAATGTATTTGAAAGCAATTTTTTCAAAAGCTGGATTATTAATATGAATTCCTTTTGGAGCATCTTTCCAAACTTCATTTGGATGTCTATTTTCAATTTCTTCTCTTTGATTTGTAAATTTCATTAAAGAAGCACAAATGTAGACTGGAATTTTTTCATGTTTTGCAATTATTGAAATCATTTCTGATCCTATTTTATTGTAAACTTTGTTGTAAGTAATTGAATCAGCACCAATTAACATAATGTCAGAATCTTTGATTGCAATCCTAGCTGCAGTGTCAGTATAATGTTCAACAGGAATTTTTGCTTGAGATAATTCTTTTGCAGTAATTCTACCTTGGAATAAAGGTCTGGTTTCTGTATTGTTAACTCTGATATTTTTTGATCTGTGAACTTGTTTTAAAATTTCCATTACAGTAGAAGAATGACAATGTGTGAATATTTTTTGATTACCTTTTAATAATTTTTGTGCATTGTTTATTATTAGTAGGGTTGATTTTTCTTTTTCTTTTTGAATATTATTAATTTCTTTCAAAATTTCAGATTTTAATTCAGATATTTTTTGAGTGATTACTCTTTTTGAAAAATAATTAATATAATTAAGATAATTTTCTGTTTCAGGTTCTGTAGGTCGAGCAGATTTTAATTTTTCTATGCCTGTTTCAATTTCTTCAGTAAGTAAATGAGGTTTTTTAGCAGTAGATTTTTTTACTAAATTTTTTATCTCTTTTATAGCTGCATCTGAGATATTTGAAGCGCCTTGAATTTTTAATGATTTGATATCTTGGTATGTTTGTTCAATTGACATATAAGATTAGGGGTTAGAAATATTTATAAAGATTTTCACTAATTTGTGAGTGATGAAAAAGAAAAGTGCTGCAATTTTGCTTGTTTTATTATCTGTAATTATAGTTAATATTGGTCAATTATTGTTAAAGCATGGGTTGAATACATTAGGTGAAATTAGTCTAAATGTTAATATTATTTTTAGTTTATTTAATGCGGTTTTTAATCCCTTTGTGTTCTTTGGAATTATATTTTTTGTTGCAAGTTCATTTTTTTGGTTGTTAGCTTTGTCTAAAGCAGAGTTAAGTTATGCATTTCCTATTTTGAGCTTAGGATATGTATTAGTTTCAGTATTATCATGGTTGTTTTTTAATGAAGTACTTTCAGTTTTAAGAATTTTAGGGTTAGGAGTGATAGTTGTGGGGGTATATATGTTGTCAAAAACTTAAAATGGTCGTCTATCAATTAACATTATTATTTAGTATTGCTTTGGGTGTAATAGCTCAATTGTTTTTGAAGCAAGGAGTAAAAAAAGCAAGGATAGAGAATATTTCTAAAACTAAAATATTAGCTTTGATTAAGAAATTTTTTAATTGGTCAGTTGTTTTAGGATTCTTTTCATATGGAATGTCATTATTGTTTTGGATGATTACTCTTTCAAGCTTAGATTTAAGTTATGCTTATCCTATGGTAAGTTTTAGTTATGTACTAGTAGCTTTTAGTTCGAAGTTTTTCTTTAAAGAGAAAGTTAGTGCAAGAAGATGGATTAGTATTATTGTAATTACTTTAGGTGTTATTCTAATTGGATTAAGTTAAAAGAAAAAATTAAGACATATTGAAGTTGTCTCTTAGAAACTGGATCATAGTATGATTACCAGCTAACTTGTAAACTTCATATGCATTGTTTAATTGCTCTTTGTGTAAGAAAATGTCTCCAATAGTGTTTAATTTCTCAGGAGAATTTGCTAATTCAAATGCTTTTGCACCTAAAACTAAATGGTCATGTTTAATACACTCAGTTCCAACTTCAATTAGTTTATCAGGATTATTTAAAAATTTGAAAACCTCAATAGCACTATCATATTTTTCTCTCTTTAGACATTCATCACCAACTAACAAAAGTTTGCTTTTATCTTCAACAAGTTGGAAAGCCTTTATTGCATCAGTCATTTGTCCATCTTTTAGACAAAGTTCACCTACTTGCATTAACCTGTCCTTTGAATCAGCAATCCAATAACATTCAATAGAGTGTGAGAACATGTTCATATTTTTGTATGAGTCACCAATTTCTATTAATTTATCTTTATTTTTAGCTTTCATATAGGCAGCAATTGCTTCTTTAGTTCTACCTTTTTTAACTAGTTCTTCAGCTACTGCATTTAAAATTCCTTGTTGAATTTCTTCATTGAACATATCTAGGCTTATATTTTCTAAACCTTTTTTAAGAACCATAGGAACCATTCTTTTGAAAGTGTCTTCCTTATCAGAATTGTACTTTGCTACTAGCTCAGGAACCATCTCTTTAATTTGATCTACCATCTTGGTGTTATTAATATATAAGAAGTTTAAATATATACATAGATTGTAAATGTTATTTTAGAAAGATATATTTATATATGATAGATTTTTTGAAAGATTTATGGTTCATGATTTATTTTGGAGATTAAAGCAAACAAAGTATGAAATTTCTAAAGATAATATAATTTATAGAGTTGAAAATGGGCCTGATTTTTCAGGATCATTTAAGGATATAGTATATTATTTAGATGATGGTAAATTAAGAAGAGATTTTCTAAGAACGAATTTTAAGGATGATAGATTTAGTTCGAACAAAGTTATAAAATCTGGGTCTTTTTTAGAGAGTTTTGTAAAAGAATGTTCTAGTGTTATTCCTATGGTTCTTGGTGGTGTTATTTTTTCTTATGTAATTGATATTCCTGAATTTAGAGAATATCTATTGGAACCTCCTTTATATGTAGGTGTATTTGGATATTCTTTTTTGAAAACTTTAGTTATGACAGATAAAAATGATGAGATTGCTTTTAAAAAATTAAGAGAAAGAAGAGAAGAACTTTGGAAGGATGAGGATTAGTTAATTCTTATAAATTTTATGAAAAAGAATCAAGGATCCCTATTAATCTGTTTAAAGAAAATTTTTTTCTAGTTAAACCTACACCAGTTATGTCAGATAAATTTTGGTCATAGTCGCTAATATGGCCTGTTATGTAGTGTAATCTATGTTCTTGATTAAATTTTTTTAATAGAAAGAAAAGTCCAGCAGGATAAAGGTTTTCTATATCGTTTTTTTCTCCCATGTTTATATCAGATATGATTCCTGTAGGGATTTCTTCAGTTTTTTCTAATAAATTATAAGCTTCGCTTGCATAATTAAAAGTGACAATTTCTACTTTTCTTTCAAAATAACAATCATAAACTGCTGTAACCATATCGACAAGAGATTCTAGAACTTGTGGCTCATTGTCGATTATATATATTGTATCCATATTTTTGGGTTAAAACTTTTTGTTTATAAACTTTGAGGAGAAAGAGTTATTTACTATTGGTAAAATTTGGTAAAATAAATGAAAGCTCTAAGAGCTCTCATTAAAAACATAACCCATAACTTTGTCTACATATTTTACAGGTTTAATTGTAGTTATTGTTGTCTTGTGTATGAACCATTTTCCATCTCTACTGATAGACATATTTGATTCAAGTGCAGGCTGTTCATTTAGTTGTTCGACTTTTTTTGCTGTTAGTTCTATAGTTTTTAGTTCCATTTTTTATCTCCTTTTTTAGTAATGAAGAAAAATTTATTTTACTTAAAGAAGCTTTAGTGAAAATTTCTGAAAATATTTCAGATTTATAAAAATTTTAATTGTTTTAGAAGAAAATATAGTACTGCGATACTTGTAAGGCTTAAGATTATAGGTAGTAAAGAATTCATTTTCTTTTTAGACATTTATCACATCTGTATTTTGGTATATGAATGTTTTCTGTATTGTAGACTTCGAGCTCTTTGCCGCAGTTACTACAGTTAACTAATTTCATATATGTTAGAAATATAGTTTGCTATATAAGTGTTTTGGTAAATATGGAAAAAGTGGCTAGTATCTGGGGAGATACTAGCCGATTGCTGCAGTGTGGGTTTGGGGGTAAACCCTTTTCAGAAATTTATTATCTGCAAAAATCAAGTCCTAATGTATTTGACATTGTATGTTTTTTTTGTTCCACTTCTCGTTGGCTAGTTTTTCCTAATATGTAAGGAGATTGTACACCTGTTATGATTGCCATAATTCTTAATTTTCCTTTCATATCATTATTTATTCTTGCTCCCCAAATTACATTAGCATCTGAATCAAGTGCTTCTGTTATCATTTCACCAACTTGATTTACTTCATCTAATGTTAAGTCTGGGCCACCAGCAACATGAATTAATGCACCTGAAGCACCTTCATAGCTAACTTCTAATAATGGATTATCTAATGCTCTTCGAACAGCTTCATCAACCCTTCTTTCAGTATTTGATTCTCCAATTCCAACTACAGAAACATCTCCGTTTGACATAATTGCTTTTACATCTGCATAATCTAAGTTTACTAAAGAAGGTACTGCAATAATTTCAACAATTCCTTTAATCATAGTAGAAACTAATTCATTTGCAACTGCGAAAGCTTGTTGTACTGGTAAGTTACCTGCAATTTGTACTAGTCTGTTGTTATCAATTACAATAACAGTATCACAAACATCTCTAAGTTGTTGTAAACCATATTCAGCTTTGTCAATTCTTGCTCTCTCAATTGAGAATGGCATTGTAACAGAACCAATTACTATTGCTCCTTCTTCTTTTGCAACTTGTGCAACAACTGGTGCACAACCTGTTCCTGTTCCTCCACCCATTCCTGCTGTTATGAAAACCATATCAGAATTTTTTAGAACTTTTTTAATTTCTGACATTTGTTCTTTTGCAGCTTCAGCTCCTTTTTGTGGAAATCCACCACATCCAAGACCTCTTGTAAGGTCTCTTCCTATTAACATTTTTTTATCAGCTTCTATCATATCAAGATGCTGTTTATCAGTATTCATTACGATGATTTGTGCTCCTTGTACTCCTTTTTTGTAGAGCCAATTAGCGACATTTCCTCCACCTCCACCACATCCAATAACTTTGATGTTAGCTTGGCCAATGTCTGTTGCTGTAGTTTGTGTCTGGTTTTCTTGTAGATTCGCTAAAGCGTCTTGTAGTAAAAATTCCATTTTTGTTTCCCCATTTTTTTATAGTCTTAACTATCCAAATATTTATAAATGATAGTTGACTCTATCTGCTTAAGAATACGTCAATGACCTTTTCGCCAAAAAAGGTTTGTTTTAAATCGTTAAATTTCAACTGTTAGGTTCGCCAAAACCTGAAAGTTAATTATTACTGAGTCCTTTCTAGTATTTAAATAATTATATTTTTGAGAATATACTTTGAAACTTTTTTGATCTTTTCTTTATAATATAATTAGTTAAGTTCAAATAAGAAAATCTTTTTAAATAAACTGTTCTTTATATTGACCCATGGTAGGTAAAGTAGGAGATAGGATTTTTCTTGAAACTAAGGATAAAAAAATGGAAGGAATTATGATGCCTTCAAATAATAATGACTCAATTGTTTTAAAATTAGATTCAGGTTATAATTTAGGTGTTCTAAAAAAGCATGTTAAATCTGTAAAAGTTTTGAAAAAATTTAAAGAGAAAAAAGTTAAATTAGAATTACATATGCCTTCAAAAAATAAAAAGAAAGTTTGTATTTTACATACAGGTGGAACAATAGCTTCAAAAGTTGATTATGAAACTGGTGGAGTTGTTGCAAAGTTTAAACCTGAAGAAATTCTTTTTATGTTTCCAGAGTTAGGAAAATTAGCTAATGTTGATTCTAAATTAGTAAGAAATATGGTTTCTGAAGATATGAGATTTGAACATTATAATCTTTTAGCTAAGGCTGTTGAAAAAGAAATTAAAAAAGGTGTTGATGGAATTATTATTACTCATGGTACAGATACTTTGCATTTTACAAGTGCAGCTTTAAGTTTTGTTTTAGAAAATTTGAATATTCCAGTTATTTTAGTTGGTGCACAGAGATCTAGTGACAGAGGAAGTTCTGACGCTGCTATGAATTTAATTTGCGCTGTGGAATTTATTGTAAATTCTAAATATTCTGGTGTTGGAATTTGTATGCATAAGAATGTAGATGATGATGTTTGTTGGATTTTGCCTGGTTTGAAAAATAGAAAGTTGCATAGTTCAAGAAGAGATGCATTTAAGCCAATTAATACAAAGGCAATTGCAGAAATTGATTACAAAACAAGATCAGTTAAAATGTTGGAAAAAGAGAAAGAGAAAAGTAAAGAAAAATTAAAATTAAAGTTGTTTAAAGAGGTAAAAGTTGGAATTGTTAAAGCTTATCCAAATATGTTTGCTGATCAACTTAAAGTTTTTGAGAAGTATAATGGTTTGGTTTTAATTGGAACAGGTTTAGGACATATGCCCATTACTGAAATTGATGAGTTTACTAAAGAAAATAAGAAAATTTTTGATCAAATTAAGAAATTAGTTGGAAAAATACCAGTAGTTATGAGTCCACAAACAATTTTTGGAAGAATTGATATGAATGTTTATTCACCTGGAAGAACTTTGTTGGATATTGGAGTGATTGGTAATTTATCTGATATGACTCCTGAAACTTCTTATATTAAATTGGCTTGGTTGCTTTCAAATTATCCTAAGAAAGTTAAAGAAATGTTTATGGAAGATTTGAGAGGAGAATTTAATGAAAGAATTGGTGAAGAATTTTTATAGATATTCATCCATATTGTCTTCTTTTAATTTTTTAACAATTTTTTTAACATCTTCAGACCTTTCTTTTGGACAAATTAAAATTGCTTTGTCAGTTTCTACAATAACTAAATTGTCTATTCCTAAAGTTGCAATTAATTTTTTGGAGTGAATAACATTTCCAGTGCTTTCAATAGAAAGATTTTTTCCTGCAATTATTGTATTACCTTCAGAGTTTTTTTCGTTAGTTTTCTCTAAGGTGTTCCATTTTCCAATGTCTTCCCAAGGCATATCAGCTTTTACTACAAGTAAATCTGTAGATTTTTCAGCGATAGCATAGTCAATTGAAATAGATTTTAATTTTGTAAATTCTTCTTCAATATTTGCACCATTAAAGATGTTCATTAAAATTTTGTAATTATCATTTTGGTATTTTTCAAGTTCTTCAAGCATTTTTTTTGCTTTGAATGTGAATAATCCAGCATTCCATAAATATCCATTTGTAATAAATTTTTCAGCTGTGTTTTTGTTTGGTTTTTCTCTGAAAGTATTTACTTTGAAAGCTTGTTTGTATTCCTCTCCAGGTTGAATGTAACCATAACCAGTTGAAGGATAAGAAGGTATAATTCCAATTGTAACAATTTTGTCATCTTTTGCAAGTTCAATTGCATTTTTGATTGATTGATGATATTTTGCTAGGTTACCATAAATGTGATCTGCAGTTTCTATGAAAATAATTGCTTCTGGATCTTTTTTTAGAATTTCAATGGAAGCTAAACCAATACATCCAGCAGTGTTTTTTGCACAAGGTTCAATTATGAAGTTAATTCTTGGAAGAATCTTTTCCATTTGTTCTTTTAATTTTTGGCTTGTAGCAATATAAATATTTTCTTTATTGAATATAGGTAGTAATCGGTCTATAGTTTCTTCTATTAGAGTCTTTTCTGAGAAGAGGGATAGACATTGTTTAGGTTTTTCATTAGTACTCAAGGGCCAAAATCGGGTTCCTGAGCCACCTGCCATAATTACTGCATGTTCCATGTATTTTTTTGGAGGTTAATCCTTTATAAAGCTTGTTGATGGGAAGTTTTAACTACTAATACTTTTTTTCAAACTTTATGAAAATATTTGTTAATCCTACACATGGGAATGCTCCTTTTATTATAGGGACACATATTGCTTTAGAAGTTGAAAGGCAATTAGGAAAAGAAGCTGAAATTGTTGTTCCACATATTAATGGTGAGAGACAAGAAATTATTTTGAAGGATTTAGGGATTGAAGATAAAGTAAAATTAGATCAAGGATTGAAAGAATTTTATGATCCTTTGTTAATGAAAGCTTATGGTTTTGATGAACATGTTAGAAATTTATTAGGTTTTAGAAAAAGTGCTGAAGAAAATATTAGAAGATATTTAGATGAAAATTATGGGGGATTTGATTTAGAAATTAATTATGGTGCAAAGATAGTTACTGAGGCTGAAAAGAGTTACTATGCTTTTCCTGCAATTTTTTCTGAGATTTTAATGAGATCTGCTAATAACAAATTTTTATCTAATATTTTTAATGATAGAAGATTAAGAGCTTGTAGTAATATAATGAAAGAAGTAGAAGAAAATTTTAGATTTATGTTTATTCCAGATTATCATACATTTTCTTATATTGAAAGAATTCCTTTTGAAAAAGAAATTAAAACTCCTCCTCAACAACCTTTAGTTAGAAAGTTTGAAGGAGATGTTCCAGAGAACTCTATGTATTTTATGTTGAGTGGAACAGGGAGTGATATTGAATCTATTTTAGAGAAAGCTAGAGAGTTTAGAAAAGAAGGTTTTAATTCTATAATTCCAAGTTGGTATGATACTGAAGAATTTCAAAAAATGAATCCTAGAGTAATTAGTCATTCTAATGTTGTTCAATTATATGGAAGAGCTGGTTTTGGTTTTATTTGGGATGCACAACAAGTTGGAAAAAGAGTTATTCATCATCCTTATGGACATGGAGATGATGCAGAAATTTATCATAATATTAAAAGTTTGGGAAGTATAGATTTGTTAGAAGCTACCGAAATACAAAGAAAAAAATTTGGTGATATGGATGGAATTAAGTATATAGCTAGTAGGATTGTCGAGGATTTAGCTTGTTAGCTTATTAAATACCATAGAAACCTTTATAAATCCTCAACTTTTTCATAGGCTCAAGTAATACTGATTATTATCAGGAGGCATTGTAAAATGGCAAAAGAAAAACCACACATAAATATTGTATTTGTTGGTCATGTTGATCACGGAAAGAGTACCACAGTAGGAAGACTTTTTTATGATTCTGGAGTGATTGATGAACAAACAATGAAAAAATTGAAAGACAAAGCAGCTGAATTAGGTAAAGCAGGATTTGAATTTGCTTTCGTTATGGATAATTTAAAAGAAGAAAGAGAAAGAGGAGTAACAATCGATCTTATGCATAAAAAAATGCTTACAGATAAGTATGAATATACAGTTATCGATGCTCCTGGGCACAAAGATTTTATCAAGAATATGATCACTGGTGCTTCACAAGCAGATATTGCAGTTCTTGTTGTAGCTGGTACAGAAGGAGTTATGGCTCAAACTAGAGAACATGTATTCTTGTGTAAAACTATGAATGTTAAACAAATTGCAGTTGCAGTTAACAAAATGGATGCTGTAAACTATGATGAAGCTAAATTTAATTCAGTAAAAGAACAAGTTACTAAGTTGTTAGCTCAAGTAGGTTATGTTGATGTACCATTTTTACCTGTTAGTGCATTGAAAGGAGATAATATTGCTAAAAAGTCTGAGAATATGCCTTGGTATAAAGGACCGACAATCAGAGAGCAAATGGATTTATTTACAGAACCTTCTAAACCAACAGAATTACCTTTGAGATTACCTATCCAAGATGTATATAACATCACTGGAATCGGTGTAGTACCTGTAGGTAAAGTTGAAACTGGTGTTATGAAGTTAGGAGATAAAGTTATTGTTGTTCCTGCTAGAGAAGGTACTGGTGTTACTGGTGAAGTTAAAACAATCGAAATGCATCACGAGCAAGTTAATGAAGCTATTCCTGGAGATAATATTGGATTCTCTGTAAGAGGAATTGGTAAAAAAGATATTGCAAGAGGAGATGTATTAGGAAAAGTTGATAACCCTCCGTCAGTTGTTAGTGAATTTACAGCACAGATTTTTATCTTAAACCACCCAACTGTTGTGACTGCTGGTTATACACCTGTGTTCCACATCCACACTGCTCAGATTGCTTGTCAGTTTATGGCAATTGAGAAGAAATTGAATCCAGCTACTGGTGAAGTATTGGAAGAAAACCCAGATTTCATTAAAACTGGGGATGCTGCAATTGTTAAATTGAGACCATTGAAACCTTTGGTTATCGAAAAACAATCAGAAATCCCACAAATGTCCTCATTTGCAATTAGAGATGCAGGACAGACAGTTGCTGCTGGAAGATGTTTGGACTATATAAAGAAGAACTAATCTTCTTTTTTTTATTTTTATTATTAAAATAAGTATGAGGAAAAAAATATGCAAAAAGCAAGAATAAAACTATCAAGTAACAATATTGATAAATTAAATGAAATAATTAAATCTATTACAGATGTTGTAGAGAAAACTAAAGTTAAAATTTCTGGTCCTATTCCATTACCAACAAAAAAATTAAAGTTGACTACAAGAAAAAGTCCTGATGGTGAAGGAAAAGCTTCTTTTGATAACTTTGAAATGAGAGTTCATAAGAGATTAGTTGATGTTGGTGTTGATGAAAGAACATTAAGATTAATTATGAGAGTTAATATTCCTGAGAATGTTAATATTTCAATTGAATTATTAGAATAAATTTATATATTCAAATGTTTTGTTTTATTTTATGTTTAGGAAGATTGAAAAGTTATTGTTACAAAGACTAGTTTTAAATTCTAAAAAATTCGAGTTAGTTGAAGAGTTAGATGTAAAGAGTTATATGAACTCTGTTAATACTCTAAATAAAATCCATTTGATTATTACCAAAGAAATTGCTGTGAATAAGAGATTAAGTAAATCTCTTTTGAAGTTATTATTAAATGAAAAATTTAGAAATAAATTTGTGAAGCCCGTTGTATTTAATCTTGGTCAAATAAATAATTTGTTGTTAGAAGAAAGTAAAGTTTTGAAACAAGTTAATTTATTTAGTGTAGGTTTTTCTTATCTAAGTTTTATTCTAACTGGGAAAGATGGATATTTTTTAAAGAAAATTAGAAAATTTAAGAAATTATCTGAGAAAGAAGTTGATCTGAATATTATTTTCTTACAATTGTCTGAAGAATTACCAAAGAAATATCAGTTGGATAATAAGAATTTTAAGAAATCTTGGAAATTGTTGTTGCAGTTGCAGAAAGAATTACAGAAATTAACTAAGAATGTAGGTAATTCAAAAGTTGTTAAGTTGCATGCAGAAAGAATTTTAGTTATTATTTCTTCGTTGCAAAAAACTGAGTTGTATGAATTTATTAAATCAGATATTGAATTTATTAAAAAGAAAGTTAAGTATATTGTAGATAACCCTAAAGAGTCAAAGTTGGCTTATGCTTTGGCTACAGTTTATATTGTTTCACCTGGAACTTTTGAGATGACTGGAGCAGTTTTATTTTTTAGATATTTAGGTAAGTATACTATTAGTAAAGCTAAGAAAATTAAAAGGAAAAAGCTTATAAGGAAGAAGTAGATTTCTGAATTTTAAGATGGTAAAAGAAGTTAATATATATGAAGTATGTATAGCTAGTAAAGATAGACCAGAAATACATATGGAAGGAACATATGCTGCTATAGATCCTTATGATGCATTAGATCTTTTTGTTCAACATATCAAAGATGAGCAAAAAGCAGGACACACTAGAAGAGAAATTTCTAGAGGATATGAGGGTTTAATTATAGAAATCAGTGCACCTACTAGAATTAATATTACACCTGGGCTTTTAGAGAAATTAGTAAGATAATTAATTTTTATTTTTTTATTGCAATTGTACTTGGAGCTCTTCTACCTACACAAGGTCCATCTTTGATTTCAAAGCCAACTTCTTTTAAATTTCTTCGAACTTGACCTGCACAAGAATATGTAGCTAATTTACTTTCTTTTTTCATTAAAGAATAAATATCAGAAAAGAATTCTTTTGTCCAAAGTTCAGGATTTTTTTTAGGAGAAAATGGGTCTAAGAAAACAATATCAACTTTTTCTTTGACTTCTTTAATTGTTTTTTTTGCATCTCCAAGTATTAAAGTAATTTCATAATTATCATCTTTGTAATAATGATCTTTTGCTAGTTTTTTTATAATCTCAAATTTACCTTTAAGTTCTATTCTTTGTAACTCTTCTAAAATTTTTGGGTCGTTTTCTAAAGCAATGATTTTTAGATTCTTGTATTTTTCAATAGCAGCTAGAGTATTGTAACCTAAGCCAAAACAAATATCTAAGATAGTCATTCCATCTTTGATTTCTAATGGTTCAATGAATTTTTTGTTTGCTTCTTCTAAAGCTCCAGAAATGGAATGATAATTTTCTTGAAATTCTTCATTGAAAAATGTAAAAGAATTATCTTTAGTTTTTACTAATTGCATCTTCTATGGTTTTTATTAAATTCTTTAATGTTTTTTTAGTTGTGTCTAAAATAATTATATTGTGTTTTGCTTCAATTGCTTCATATAAACAAATGTCGAAAATTTCAGCATCCATGTTTTCTCTAATTTTATTTTTTGAATATTTTCTTTTTTCTAATCTTTTCTTTAAAACCTTTAGGTCACATTTTGTAACAATACAGTAATTTACATGTTTTTGTGGAATAAAATGTGAAAGATGTGAATCAATGATTAATTTTTTATTTGTTTTGATTAGTTTAACTAGTACTTTTGAAAGTTTTTTTTCGTCGACGACATTAGAATCTCTCTCTTTATCATATTCAATAATTAAATTTTCTTTATCAATTACTTTGTTAACATCTAGATAAGGATATTTTAATTTTTTAGCTAAAGCTTTTGCTAATGAACTCTTTCCTGTTCCAGGTGTACCAGTAAACACAATTATCATAGCTTATTGAAATTCTGTTTAGTTTATAAAGATATTTTTTATAGGAAAGGTTTAAAAAGAGATATATCTTGGTAAATTGTAATGTATCAGAAAACTTTAACAGCAATTTTAATGGTAGCAGCTTTAATGTGTTTAGGGACAGGTATCACAGGTTTCTATGCTTTAAGTCAAGATGAAGTTGGTTGTTTTACTGATGGGGATTGTATGTATTCTGTTTGTTGTGAATTAGCAGATGAAGATTTTGGGGTTTGTGCACAAGAAGATGAATGTGCTGAATTATATTTAATCTCTTCACAAGATGATGATACTGATGGTAATTTTAGAATGGCTGGTGAATTAGAAGAAGATGTTACACAAAGTTATATTGCAGTAGCTTTAGGATTAATTTTGTTATTGATTATAGGAATTGTTTCTTATATTGAATGGCATCAAGGTAAAACTTCAGTAAAGAAAACTGTTAAAAAAAGGAAAAAGAAATCTAAGAAATAAGTGTTCCTTGATATTTTTTATTCTCTAATAATTTTTTTAAGTTATTTATACCCCTTAGAATCACAACATCAATATTTTCTTCTCTACAAATTTTTGCAGCTAATGAATCTAAAATAAAATGTTGTCCTGGTTTTTCTTGAACTTTGTCCATTATTACTTTGAAGTCTTTATGAGATATTTTCGGAATAAATTTTGCATCTTTGTGTTTATTTGGGTCTTTTGTGTATAAACCTTTAACATTTGTCATATTGATTAACATGTCAGCATTAAGATAATCAGCTATTGCTGCAGTTGTTCCATCTGAAGTTGTTCCAGGTCTTAAACCTCCACAAATTACAATGTTGAAAGATTGAATATTATCTTTAACTTCTTCTAAAGTTCTTGGGATCTCTTGATTACATTTTTCTATTGTTGAAGCTAATAGTTTAGCATTTAACATTGTACAATGAATTCCCATGATATCTTTTGTATAGGTGTTTTTGTCTTTGAGAGCATTAATGTATTCTCTAGCAATTGCACCTCCACCAGTACAAATTACAATTTTATTCTTTTTTGAAGAATTTAGAATTATTTCTTTTATTTTTTTTAAGAAAGGAATGTTAACTTTTCCAGGGTTGATCATAGATCCACCAACAGAGATAACTATTGTTTTCATGAATAGAATGATGTATTAATATTATTTAAATTATTCTAAATCATCAACAGTAAAAAGTCTAGAATCATGTACATCGAATAAACCAAGTCTTGCACCTGCATCTAGCCAACCATGAGCATAGTTTAAAGCTGCAAAAGCATTCACAATATTTCCATTATCTTCAAAATGTTTAGCATCACTAATATATCTTTCAATCATATCTAAGAAATCTTTTCTTTTTTCTTTTAATTCAGGAAGTCTGTTATCAGATTCTTTTGCTTTTTCAAATGCTTCTTTAGTTATAGAAAAATATTTGTCAATTTTTTCTTTAGTTATCTCTTTCATCTTCTTCATCTATATTATTTGTGACAATTTTTGCAACAGTTGTTACTTTGTCACCTTCTCTTAATCTCATTACTCTTACACCTTGAGTGTTTCTTCCAATAATAGAAATATCTTTTGCTTGCATTCTAATAACTATTCCATTTTCAGATATTGCAATAATTTCATCTTCATCAGAAACTGTTTTGATTGAAACAACTTTTCCATTTCTTGAAGAGGTTTTTATGTTTCTAACACCTTTTCCACCTCTGGAAATTAATCTGTAATCTATAATTGGAGATCTTTTTCCATAACCATGCTCTGTAACAGTTAAAAGAGATTTTGTTTCTTCAGCAAGTTCCATACCTATTACTTCATCTCCAGGATTTAATCTAATTCCTCTAACTCCCATAGAATTTCTTCCCATATCTCTAACAT
>JADHVA010000003.1 GCA_016784245.1 Nanobdellota archaeon | reverse complement strand
CATAAAAAAAATTGAAAGGAGGTCAGAGAAAAATGAAACCAGAGAAGAAGAAAGACAAGAGTCAGAATAAAGAGGAAACAACAGTTAAGAAAAAACGAGAAAAATCTCAGAGAATAAGTTTGTATGAAGCACGACTCGGAGAATTTATTCATGCCATATCTTTAATCAACACGATAGAAGCCCATTGGGATACTCAAGAAATAATTTTGAGTTTTGATAAGAAAGAAAATATGGTTCCTTTTATGTTTTTGATAGATTGTGTCTTCGCATCTAAAAACGGAAGTCATGAACAGATGGCCAGAAATTAATCTGGCCTCTGATTTATTTTTTTTGAAAGACCAGAACTCAATAAAAAAGCGATAACAAAATGGAAGAACAAAACAAACATAGAGATTGGCTAAAAAGCCATGAAGGATTACGATTCCTTAGAAATGCAGAGCAAGGAAATACTAATAGAAAGTGGGAATTAAATTATAGTAATGAAAGTTATGACCCAACTATTAATTTAATTGAAATAGGAAAAAGAGAGTTAATCATAGAGTATGATGAAACCAGCAAGATAAAAGATAGTGAAAAAAAATCGACAAAAGAGCAAAGAGAGAACTGGATGAATGAGATTATAAAAAAAGTAGAAAGTGAAAATCTTAAATTTGAATTACACGACCACAAAGGAAAGTGTCCACATTTAACTTTATTCTTAGATAGAGATGCTACGAAAGAAGAAAAAGAAGCTATAATGAAAAACTATGCATCTAAAGAAAGTGAAGAATTCTTAGATACAAGTTTATGTGGCAATCATTTAATCGCTGTTCCTTATGTTAAACACTGGAAATATGGCACAATAAAAGAATTAGTAAAAAGTGGGGGAGAGTTAATTCTTAATGTTGTTGATGATAAGTTTAAGAAAAATATTAATAATAATCCTAGAGAATTTATTGTTAAAAATATTGGTGGTATCACTGCAAAAATTGTTTCAAGAATAAAAATAAGTGATTTGGCTAGTGAGTATGGAATTAAAAAAGGAACTGGAACTAAACTATATCATTGTTGTTTTCATAAAGATGAAAAACCAAGTTTAAGTTTAAATGACAAAAAAGGATTCTTCAAATGTTTTGGTTGTGATAAGTCTGGGAACATTATAGACTTTGTTTCTGAGTGTGAGAATATTTCTAAAGAAGATGCTATAATCAAACTAAAAGAAAGAGCAGATATTATCGATTATAGAAAAAGAAAAGAATTTTCAGGAGATGAAATAACACAATTAAGAGAAAATGTTCTATTAAATTTAGCAGCACACCATACCAGAGATGCAACAGAATTATTATGTGAGTATCTAGAAAGACATGAAAATATATATGTAACAAGAGATGATATCAAAGCAGAAGTCTGGATATATAAGGAAGGAATTTATGTTCCTAATGGGAAAACATATGTTAAGGAATTTTGTAGAGAAATATTAGGAGAAGCTTATACTCCCCACATAGCCAATGAAGTCATAAACAAAACAGAAACAGATAATTATATTGATGCTAATGAATTTTTTAATTCAGAGAATGTTGAAGAAATTCCAGTCCAAAATGGAGTATTAAATATTATTACAAGTGAATTAAAACCCTTTGCTCCTAAAAATATATTTTTCAATAAACTTCCGATAAAATATGATTCGACTAAAGAATGCCCTTCAATAATTAAGTTTCTATCTCAAGTCTTAAGAAATGACAGCGATATTCCAATAGTGGAAGAATTATTTGGGTATTGCTTATTAAAAGACTACAGAATACAAAAAGCATTTATGTTTAATGGGTCCGGAGCTAATGGTAAGGGTAGAATTTTAGAGTTATTAAAAAGATTCTTAGGACCAGAAAATTGTGTTAACATCCCATTACAAGATTTTGAAAAAGATAATTTTGCGATTTCTTTACTTCATGGAAAATTGGCAAATATTAGTGGTGATTTAGGTAGTCAAGCATTGGATTATACTGGAAATTTTAAAATGTTGACTGGTGGAGATATTATCTCAGCAAATAGAAAGTTTCTATCAAGAATAACATTCACAAATTATTCAAAACAAATTTATTCAGCAAATCAACTTCCTAGAACCTATGATTTAACACCTGCATTTTTTAGGAGATGGATTTTGATTGATTTTCCTTTTACTTTCTGGCCAGAGGGAGATTATCAAAAATTAAGTGATGTTGAAAAAGAGGAAAAAATAGGAGATAAACTAAAATATAGAATTGCTGACCCAATAATAATAGAAAAAATAATTAGTGAAGATGAATTATCTGGAATTCTTAATCAGGCACTAGCAGGGCTAAAGAGATTATTATCCAAAAAAGATTTTTCTTATTCTAAAGGAATCGCAGATGTAAAAAATATGTGGATTAGAAAAAGTGATAGTTTTCAGGCATTTTGTATGGACTGGATAGAATCAGATTCACAGAGCATTATTTCTAAGGCTGAACTAAGACACGCTTATAGTGAATATTGCACTAAACACAAAGTAACCTCTGTGGGAGATAGAGCAATAAAAGAAACCTTAAACAGAGCATATGGGGCAGTAGACGACAGAAAAATGATGCAGGAGGGATATATCACAGTCTGGAAGGGCATAAAATTAAAGGAATATCAGGAAAATGAGTAATTTGTGACAAGGATAACAAGGCTAACAACAACTTTTGCACTAATGCACAAAATAAAACTTTACTATTAGGGGTAAAAGGTATTGACATTATTGTCATCCATGTCATTAGAATAACAATGTTATCAATGATATAATAAAATGAAACAAGAAATAGAACTTATAGGAATTGTAAAAAAAGGCATAAATAGAAAGAGAAATTATCAATGTGGATACCAAAATTGTTCTTTTGAATTAGAATCAGGTGAGGCTATTTGGTGTAGTTTTTTTGTTCCCCATATAAGAGCAGGATTTAAAGTATTGATAATTGGTGAATGGCACGAAAGTAAAGAATATTTTTGTGCAAGAGAAGTTAGACAAATTATTGATAAGCCAAAATTTAGACAGCTTAAACTAAAAAAATTCATGAATTTAAAAAATGTTTAATATAATTGAAAGGAGGTATGTAAAAAATGAAACAAAAAATTGAAGATAATTTTGATAAGAATTTAGAGAAACATGGGAAAGAGTGTTTTACTTGTAATGAAAAAACATCAAGACCTTTTGCTATTTTGAATATGGATTTTGGCGAGGATAAAAAAGAGGTTTATTTTTGTAGCCCTTGTTGTTTTAATGAGGACCATATAAAATATGCAGTGTATATATTGACATCTCATTCAACTAGAATTTTTGCTAATAAGTTTAAAGAATTAGCCGAGTTAAGGCTAGAGATATTAGAAAAAATGACAAAATGACAATTGCGCAAGGAGATATGATAATAAATTAGGCTAATCCTATTATTTTTTTTAAAATTTTGAAAAATGATAACTCTACTTTTAGTAAGAAGATTATTTGTGTTGTTTTGAAACAGTGATGTGTCCTTTCTTTAATTCACTGAGTTTGTTTTTCTTATCATTTAACTTTTTTTCTAATTCTTCAATATCTACATTTTCAAATCCTAATGTTTTTTGTTTTTTTAGTCTTCTTACTTTCTCAAGGTGAGTTTCATCTCTGACGATTTCTTCCTCAAGATTAGAAATTAATTTAGGTATTCCTTTCTCGATTTTATGCAGTTCTCTAACTGATTTTATATTATGGATAATTTTTGTTAATTCTGCAAGGTTAGAAAATACTTCTTTTAATTCCACATCCGAAGGATTATTTAATTCTGTTTTTGCTAGTCTAATTGACATAGTAACTGTTCGTTTCCCACCCCATTGTTTTTGTTCTAATCTCCTCTTTTCTTCTGTATTCTTTATTGTTTCTAATACTCTTTCTACATCACCAACCCCTAACCCAAAACACTTAATTTCCTCTCCAACCGTTTCCCAATTGGCAGGAGCAAGAGGAACTTTTGTAGCATATTGAATTAAAATAGAATATTTTTCTCCTAAATTTTTAATAAGATTGACAAATTGTTCTTTTTCAGATTTTGAATTTGATTTTAATATATTTAGGAATCTTTCTATAGGTTGTTTACCATTAAAGAATAAATCAGTATCAATCTTATTTTTATTAACTCTAAGAGAGATGTGTGCCATATCTGATTTTTTTATATCTTTTGGAGTCATATCAAAAGAAGGAACTGGAAACCAATCAGTTACTCTAACAAAACTCTCAAAATCTTGGTCTGTTAATTTTCGAAATACTTCTTCGTCATTTACAACATTTCTAATTCGATTGTAAATCTCTTTATATTTTCTCGCTAATTGTTCTCGTTTTAATTCTACCATATTAAGACCTAAAAATACAGAGATATCAAATCTTATAAAATTATGTATGCCGGAAGAATCTTCTTAATATGTGTTTTGGAATAAATAATATGCTCAAGGATGTTAAATTTGATTTAGGCATGGTGATATCTCGGATAACATTCTTGGGCTACTATAAAAATGAAAGCTGGAATATATGCACGAGTATCAACAAAAGAACAAGACATAGATAAACAGGTTGATGAATTAGTTGATTATTGTAAAAGGAATAATTATGAATATGAATCTTTTGTAGATAAGGGTGTTAGTGGAAGTAAGGAAAGCAGACCTGAATTTAATAGACTAATGGAAGAAGTTAGATTAAGAAAGATTGATTTGGTTGTAGTTTATAAGATTGATAGATTCTCTCGTTCAATGCAACACTTCTTAAAGATAATGCAAGAACTAAAAAATAAGAACATAGGTTTTATTTCTATTACTCAACCAATCGATACTACTTCATCAGCAGGAGAATTGCTAATGAATATCTTAGCTTGTTTTGCTCAGTTTGAAAGGAATTTAATTAGAGAGAGGGTTAAGTTAGGGAAGGATAGAAGTAAGAAAAAGCAAGGTAGAAAAAATAAAAAGATTAATCTTAAAACGATTTTAGGATTAAAGAGGAAAGGATTATCAACTTATAAGATAGCAGAAGAATATAATAAAAGACACAAACCATTTATTTCACATATGACTGTGTTTAATGTTTTGAAAAATTATAAAAATTAATGGGCGATAGCTTTTTAAATTAGAATCTCTATATTATATTATAAAATGAGAAAAGAGGTTACATTTGTGAGTTTTGCATTTTTAATAATTCTAGTTACTTCTGTGTTTGTTAGTGCCGGTCCAATATCTAGTTTGGGTACTGAAAGTGAAACTTATAATATTGAGATGGTTTTTTTAGACCACGATTCTGTTACTTTACAAGTTAATGATGAAGCTAGAAGTATAGACCCAATTCAAACAACAGCACCTTATTCTACAAGAAAGATAAGTGATTTAGAATTTATAATAAAAGATATAAGATATCAAGATTTTGTTGGAGGAAAACAAGAATCAACAATATGGACAGGAATAACTATTAATCTAACTAACGAACAACCTACTGAAACTATTACTATTGACGGGACAAGTTATGATGTAGAAATGACTTTTATTGATGTTGATGAAGTTCAATTAACAGTAAATGGAGAAAATTCTGGAAAAATAGATTTTCAACAATTTAATTCTCCTTATTATCTTTATCCTTATGCAGGAACTAAAAAAATACAAGGGTTAGATATAGTATTGAAAGATATTTTATATCAGGGTTTTGTAGGAGGAGAACAGAAAGCAATAATGTTCTTTGGAAAGGATATTAATTTTTCTTTAGAAGATTGTGCAGGACAAGGAGAATGGTATGATTTTACAGACTCTTCTACTCCCAATCAATGTTGTGTGGGTTTGGTTGATGTTCATTCAACAGATAGTCTTTCTGTAGCAGATGAATGTTATTGGATAGGAACTGCAAGTGGATATCCTGGAGGGGTTTGTTCTGATTGTGGAAATGGAATTTGTGAGGATATAGAGAGTGTTTGTGGATGTGCTGAGGATTGCGTTGGAGAGGAGAAATCTAGTTTTAATACCGTACAACAATTTTGTGATGAAAATTATGAACAATATTGTGGAGATTTGCCTGAGGGAATGGAGTTAGAATTATGCAATTTATGTGGTAGTAGTCCAGATACTTGTGTAGATGAGTGCTCTATTTCTGGAGAGAAAATTTGCGTTGGAGATAATTCTTACAAAACTTGTGGAGACCACGATAGTGATGATTGTTTGGAATATGATAATGGAGTTCTATGTTCTTTTGAAGAATCTTGCTCAGAAGGAGAATGTATTGCTAAAAGTACTCCAGAACCTTCAAAAGAATGTGACCAAATTGGAATAAGACAATCTGGAAAATATTGTTCAACGGAGTATAAATTAGTTTCACAGAAGGCAAATACTATAAGTTGTGAAAATAATTTTGAATGCAAAAATAACATATGTTCGGAAGGTAATTGTGCAAGTAAGGTAGTTCCACCAACTCCAAATAATAAAATATTTTGGATTATTGGAATTATTCTAGGAGTTATATTAATCATTGTTTTAGCTGTTATCTTTTTAAGACCTAAACAATATTAAGTAACTTCAAATAAGATTGAAGTCTAAAAAGCATTTAAAAAGGGGTAAGCGATTAGGATAATATGAAAAAAACAATATTAATTATTGGAATAGTAATAGTTATTCTAGCTTTAGTAGTTGGAGGGGTATATTTGTATAAACCACAACCAACTCCAAATGGTGGTGGAAAAGAGGCTTCTGGAACATATACTCAAATAGGAAGAAGTTCTATTGTTAATGACAAGTTAGCTTTTAAAGCAACATCTCTAACTGGAAATGAAGTTATTATTTATGATGGAAAAGAATATGGTGGAGAATATTATAAAGTTTACAAGCCTAATGAAATTGGTGGGAGTTTAGTTTATAGTGGTTATAATAAAGAGGGTTCTGAAACAATTTATTACATTGTTCATGGAAATAAAGTTTATACTGATACAGAAGATTACTATAGTGTTAGTTATCCAGTAGAGGTTAACGGAAAGATTGCTTTTGAGGCATACGTTGGAGGAACGAAGGCAGAAGCTAATGGGAAAAGTATTATTGTCTATGATGGAAAGATTTATGGAGATGAATATAATTGGGCAAGTGAAATTTTTAGTGTGAATGGTAAACTAGGATACATTGCTAAGGAAGGATTAGGAACTGGAAAAACATTTTTAGTTATAGATGGCGAAGAGATTGGAAGAGAATATAATAGAGTTGAAAATCCAACATTAGTTGGTGGCAAATTAACTTATATAGCAGATAATAATAAATTAGTTTATGATGGACAAATAATAGCAGAATATGACAGATTTTCTCATGGGCACAGAGATAAAAGCATTAAAGAAATAAATGGGAAACCTTCAGCAGTTGCTGTTAAAGATAATGAATATTTTGTATATTATGGTGGAAAAGAATGGAAACCTAGCCAACATAGAACTGAAGATGATTCCTTCTCTCCAATGTATTATGGAATTAAAGAAGTAAATGGTAAATTAGCATTTGAAGTAATATATGAGTTTTGTTGTCCAACAATGGGAGATAATCCTTCTGTAGAAGGATTTGTTTATTATGATGGAAAAGAATATGGTTTAGAATATGATTCTGCTTCTTCTCCTTTTGAAATTAATGGGAAATTTGGTTATATAGCCGTAGATGATGGAAAAGAATTTTTAGTTATCGATGGAGAAGTTGCTAGTGAAGAATATAGCGATATAACATCTGTCAAAGAAATAAATGGAAAATTAACATATGTTGCTAAGAAAGGATTAAGCTATTCTGTTTATGAATAATAAACAATTTTAATTTCTATAAAAAAATACCTACCTCTCAAAATGACTAATTTCTTTATAGTAACTTCTCTATAAAATAATTTCTAAATTTTTTTATAAAAATGCTTATTTGAGAGTGTTTTGAGAATATCCTGTTAATTTCTAATTTCAATTCATATATAGGGTGTGCAGGTGATAAGATTTTATTGGTTATCCAATATATTTTTTTATTGGTTATCTAAATCGGAAGAACCCTTTTAAACTAATTGTTGGTGCTTAATTTAATAACTAAGGAGCAAAATAAAAAATGGTTAAGGTTAGAAAGTTTATGACAAATCGGTTTACTGTATATCATCAAGATAGTTTCTCAGATACCTTAGATAATTTCAACAAAATCATAGCATCTAAAGAGTATGATGATAGTTTTGGCAATCTTCATTATGATGCTAGATTTAGTGAAGCTGTTAGAAGATTAATTCAATCTTTTGTAAAGAAATACTTTAAGGTAAATGGTGCTGAAACAGAAGAAGAGAGGAAGAAAATCATTAAACATTTTGAATCTAACGATAGATTAAAGTCGGAAAACACAAAAAATGAAAAAAATAACTGAAAAACAAAAAGAGAGAGATAAGAAAAAAGAATTATGTTATGAATGTAAAAAGAGAAAGATAGCATATTCTTGGGGTATGTGTAAGAGATGCTTTGATAGTCATCTCAAAAAGATTGAAAGGTTAAGGGAGAAAATAAAGAAAGATAGAATTAAGAAAAAAGATAAGGTATGTGGATATTGTAAAAAGGAGATAACAACTAAAAAAGATTTGAAAGCATATATTGAAAGTGGTCATTGTAAGCCTTGTGATATTAAAATGTCTAGATGGGCTAAGGATTTGTTTGGGCCTTAGTTAATCACCCGAGAAAATTATATTAACAAATGTCATTTCTTATAATTATGGAGATAGAAGTTATTGTTAAAACCGAAAAAGGGAATAAATCTACAGAGAAAGAAATTGATTCTACTGTTGATGAAGTTATGAAGATTGCTTTAAAACTTAAAGGTGATGTTATCGGTGGAAGATGTTATTGCGATGGAACCTCAATTATACTCAAAAAATAATGAACTTAATTTTAAATACCCGAATCTATTAACTTATTTATGAAAGCCTTTATCATAGATAATATTGCAGATAAAAAAGAAAGTGAAAATCTTAGAAAGATTATAAATAAGAATTATCCAGATATCAAAATTAAAAAGTCTACAGAAATAACCAAGTTACCAAAGATTCTAAGTAAAATAGTTTCTGAAAAACCAAAACTAATAATTTGTGCTGGGGGAGATGGAACCATTAATAATGTTATAAACAATATTATAAAAATAGACTTACAACTGATAAGAAAGATTAATTTTGCTGTTATCCCTTACGGAACTGCAAATGATTTAGCAAATCAATTAAACATAAATAATAATGCTGAAATTGCAATGAAACAAATTTTGAATGGAAAAGTTAGAAAGATAGACTTAATCAAAGTAAATAATCATTATTATATTACTGGTGGAGGGATTGGTTTGCCTGCTCAGATTGTTGAAGATTCTAATAAATTTTCATCAACCTTTCTTGGAAAATTAATAAAGAGGAACATGAAAGATTTTATTTATTTTATCTCTACCTTAAAGAAATTTTTGTTTGGTTATAAAAGATTAAGATTGATTAATTCAGAAGAATTAAATAATTTAGACCTTTTGGCAGTTTATGTTTTAAATCAACCATTTATTGGCAGAAGATTTAATCTTGCACCAGAAGCAAAAAACAATGATGGATATATGGATATAAAATTTGTAAAAGTTCCTCCAACATTTTTATCACACTTCCTTACATTGTCAAAAGGAACAAAAGGAGAATTAGATAACTTAAAATGGGTTATAAAAAAGAAAAAGAACAAAATAACTATAAAATTTAAGGAACCGACTTATTTTATGGGTGATGGAGAACTCTTAGAGAAAAGTGATCAGTTTAAAATGGTGGTGATTCCTAAATCAATTAATTTTATTTGTTAATTAACATTTTCTATGATAAATCTAGAATAAAAATGAACTCTATCCTTTTTATATAATTCTTCTGATAATTTTTTATTCTGCATAACCCCTTCAACTTGGTGTTCAGACCTGTTAACTAAATTATTCCAATAACAAATCTTACTTTTAGTTTTAGCAACTCTTTTAATTTCTTTTAAAATATCTTTATATTCTTCTTGTGTTTTAACTTCAAAAACATCTGAAAGATTAAACTTGGAAAAAGATTTCTCTTTGGATTTTTTAATAAATTCATAAATATCTAATTTAACAAACTCAATCTTATTCTTATTTATTGAATCTTTTAACTTGTCAAAATTGCTTTCATCTAAATAAGGATGATCTTTAAATGGAACTGGAATTTTTCCTGTTAAGATATAATGCATAAAAAGATTAGTTTGTATGGGAACTTCAGTTAAACCATGTTTAACTCTCTCTAAATAATAGTTAGAAACTTTGCCTTTAGAAGAATACTTAAAATATTCTTTATCTCTACCAGATTCTAATCCTTTTCTTGAAAAAAATAGTTTAAATAAAAATCTAAATTTCCAATTATTCCAATACTTCAAATAAAACTCTTTCTGTTGATCAAGTGAATTTAATAACAAAAACTCATTAATTCTTTCCTTAGATATAATAAGAGGTAAGCAATAGTTTCTAAATTTGGATAAATATTTTTCAAATTTCCCACAATGAATTAATCCATTTTTTATAATATCTAAATTCTTTTCCCAATACTCAACTTCCTCTTTTTCAATATATTTTTTAATAGTTTCAAATATCTGTATCCTATTTTTAGAAGTTTTAAATCCAATAAATCTTACAAACTCATTAAATTCAAGATTCTTAATAGCTGCGATTTTCAGCTTAGTTAGATATATTTGCTCTTTTTTTATATCAATTCCTATAATCTTCTTAGGCTCTTTTAATAAGATTGCGAGAATATTCTCTCCACCAGATACTATTGAAAGAACATTATCCTCTTTTGATATGTCTAATGATTGTAATAGGACCAAAGGATCTTCCCAGCACATACTATATGAGATTGCCATAGATGCTTATATGAACTCACTTATAAAAATCTTTATAACAACCTATTGGAGTTCTATTATATGGTAGAAGTGTTTATTACAGGTGCAACCGGCTTTATTGGAAATTCCTTGTTAATTGCTTTAGCTAAGAAAACAGATATAAATAAATTTAAACTTCTTGTTAGAAATAAAGATAAAGCAGTTGAAAATCTATTTGAAATAATAAATTTAATTAGAGATTCAGGAAAAGAAATTGAATTTCTTCAAGGAGATGTTACACAAGAAAATCTGGGATTAACACCTGAAGAGATTGAGGAAATACAAGATGTTAAAGAGGTTTATCACTTAGCATCAAATATCCTTTTATCTAATGAAGAAAAATATAGGGAAACAATTTTTAAATGTAATATAGATGGGACAAGAAATATTCTGGAGATCTTTAAGGATTCAAATAATTTAAAGGAATTTTATTTTTTTAGTAGTGCTTATTCCTGCGGTAAGACTCAGGAAAAGGTAAAAGAAGATTGGTTGACAAAACCAGACTCATTTAGAAATTATTATGAAGAATCAAAATGGCTATCCGAAGAATTAATTAAAAAATATATTGAATATTACAATATGAATATTATAATTCTTCGTCCAAGCATAGTTTCAATTTCTTTGTCAACTGAATTTTCAAAAGTAAAAAATCAGACATTCTATTATTATAGCAGGATTTTAAGAAAAGCTGTCAGGATACAAGAAATCCCAAAAACTATTAAGCTCATAGGAAAGCAAAACTCTACCTCAAATATTATTCCTTTAAATGATCTTATTAATATTATAATAGATATTAGGAAGTTAGATCAAAAGAGCAGATTCTACAACTTAGTAAATCCCATTAATCTCTCAACAAAATCTTTTATTGATGGAATTGAAGAAAGTTTAAACTTTGATGGAGGCTTTATCTTTAAAGAAGAATTAGATTATGAGAGTCTAACTGATGAAGAGAAATTTATATATGATAGGACAAAAGCGTATTTTGAATATAATCTTGTTGATAATTTAGAATGGAATTGTTCAAAAACAGAGGAGATAAGAGAAAAATTAAATATTAAAGAGATTGACAACTCCTGGATAAAAGAACATATCAAAAAGTTCTTTTCTTTTTTAGAAAATGAAGGATAAAAGAAATTTTTTCAAAAGACTTTATGAGTTTCAAAATGAGAGATTTCAGGCGGGAGTTTTAATATTTACTACTTCTGCTGTTGTTTTAAGTTCTGTTGCTGTATCCTTACCAGTTGGAGAAACCATATCTAACTTTTTACCTGAAATATTAATTTCAATTTTCACATTACTTTTGTTTATGTTTCATATTAGAGTTTTAGATGAGCATAAAGATTATGATTTTGATTCCAAATACCATAAAGACAGACCTGTTCAAAGAGGATTAATAACCTTAAAGGAACTCTTAATAGTAAATATAATCGGATTATTAATTATTTTTTCATTAAATATATTTCTTCCACAAAGAGCATTGTTATTCCTATTAATTGCATTTGGATATACTTTAATTGCAGGTAAAGAATTTTTTATTAAAAACTGGATTAGAAAAAGATTCTTTCTTTATAATTTTCTAAATTTATTGCAATTATTATTTTTGCAGTTTTATCTATATTCTTTAGTTAATCCTAATTTCTCTTTTCAAAACCCCATCCTTACTATTCACTTTGTTTTTGTTCTTTTTAATGTTGGGATTATAGAATTTGCAAGAAAATTGAAATCTAAATCTGAAGAAACAGATGCAAAAGACACCTACTCTTCAAGGTTAGGAATTAAAAAATCAGTCTTAGTTTATCTATTAATTTGTTTTATTGTTTATGCACTATTTTTCTACATGCTTTTAAGTTTAGGATTTAATTTAATAATTTTTGCGATAAGTTTGACCTTCTTAAATTTAGTAATTTTTACATCTTTAATTTATATTTCAAAGAATACTAAACCTTCATCATTAATCCTTCAAAGCTTTGCTGCCTTATTTTATATTTCGATGCATTTATTACTGGTATTTACTAAAATTTAATATGAAAAATTATTTAATAAAGGGGGTGTTAATTGTAACTTATTTTTTAATCACAATACCTTTAAGAATTATCTTTAGAATAAAAAGAGAGGGAGAACCTAAGATAGAATCAAATGGGAAATATATAATTGCGTCAAATCATCCTTCAAAATTAGATCCATTTATTATTTTAGCATCATTACCATTTAAAACATTTCTAAAGTTAATTCCAACAAGATTTGTGACCGCTCAGAATTATTTAACAAAATGGTATCATAAAATGTTCTTATTACCTTTGGGGTGTATTTCCAATAAACCAAAGAATAACAAAAAAGCTCTGGAGATATTAAAAGAACGAATAAATGAAGGAGAAACCATCTTTATTTTTCCAAGAGGAGAACTTGAAAAGAAAGGAATAAAATCAGAACCAAAAGTTGGTGCAGTTTATATCGAAAAGAATGTAAAAGACTCTAAGATAATTCCAGTTAATATTTATATATCTGGCAAACTTAATTTTATGAATCTGTTAAAGAGAAAGGTAAGAATTGAAATAAAATTCAAGGAAGTCTTTAGACATAAAGAATTTAAAGATGATCTTCAAATAAATGCTAATGATCTTATTAAAAGAATAGAAAAAGATGGAAAATAAATTAGATATTAAAAATATGTATAGATTACCGTTTACAAAAGATGATAATCCAGATGGTTGGATAGAGGTTACAACATTTTGTCAATTAAAATGTCCTGGCTGTTACAGGGGTCTTGCTGAGAAAGATCCAAAAAGACTTCATGAAGATTTTGAAAAAATGAAATCTGAAATAGATAATTTTATTGAAACAAGAAATATTCAAACACTATCAATAGCAGGGGGAGAACCATTATTATATCCTAAAATAAAAGAAGTTATTGAATATGCTTTTTCCAAAGGAGTGAAAACAAAAGTATTTACTAATGGGGTGGCCTTAACAGAAAACAGACTCAAGGATCTTAAAAAAGCAGGTGTTACAGAGTTTGTTGTTCATATCGATAAATATCAGAATAGACCGGATATGAAAGATATGGAAAACACTAATGAGTTAAGGGAAAAATTCTGTAAACTATTTAGAGAAGTAAAAGATGTAAATCTTGGTTTTATTATGCCTGTATCTGGAGAAGATTATTCTGATTTATTGGATACTATTGAGGTATGTAAAAATAATTCTGATGTAGTTAATTTACTGGTATTATCTCCCTATAAGGATGTATTATTAAATAATGATAAGACATTTGCAAACAATAAATTACAAAACCCAGATATTCCAAAACTATCAAATTTCTTATCAGAACAATTTCAAAGTAAACCTTGTGCATTCTTAGGAAAAATACATAGTAAAGATCAACCTTCTTGGATATTTATGGTTCCTGTATTTTATGGTAAAAAAATTATTGGTTATTTAGATTCTTTTCTTTATAAAAAATTTCAAGAAAGATATAGAAAAAAGAAAGGAAAATATTTTATTACAGTAAAAGGAAACAAAATCAATCCAAACTCTCTTTTGCCTCTTATATACAAAAAAAATGTTTCTGAAATTCTAAGGAATTATAGAGAAGAAAAAAAGAATAATCCAATTAAAGAAGATAGTTTAAGGTATCAAGTTATTCTTATTATTGATGGACCTGATAAAGTTGGTGGAAAATGGAATCTTTGTGATGGTTGTCCTGATGCAATGTATTATAATGGAAAGTTAGTCCCATCTTGCTTGTTAGAAAGAGTAAAAGCTGGAGAAGATATTTTTATTGAGTAATCTCTTTTTCTAAAGCAACATATTTTCTTATAACTTTAATTCCAGGATAGGGTAGTTTGGTAACAATATTTCCTAATTTTATTAAAGCATATATCTCTTTTGTAAATTCTTTTTCTTGAGCAATCTTATGCTGATAATGTAAAAGTGCAGCACCAACTTTTTTATTTTGATATTCTGGCAAAACTCCTATTGTCTTTAAAATAATAATATTATTTATTGGATCAACAAGGCTTGAGCAAAAACCAATATCCTTTTCATCTTTATCAGAAATAATCTGTATTGATAAATTATTAATATTTTGTTCATAGTCTTTATAGATATACAAATATTCTTCTTCAGTAATATTTACAAAAGACCAACTATCCTGGAAAATATCATTAATCATTTTATAGATTGATAAAATTCCTTCCATAAAATTATCCTTTGTTAATGTTCTAATTTTAAATCCTTCTTCAAGTGCTAACTCATAATCCTTTTTTGTATATGGAATTATTGTGTTAAAGTCTGTTCTTTCAGCAGAACCATATTCTAAGGAGACATTAAAACCTTGATTTTTGAATTGGTCAATATAATAGTCTTTTGTCAAAGGCTCTAAGATAAATGAATCATTTTCTTTTTGATCTATTACAAACCTATATGGATACCAGATTGTCAAATCTATTGGTGCTCTTATACTCTTACAACCTTTTTCTTTTAGATAGTTAATTGCTTTATTAATCAGAATAGAAGAAATTTCTTCATTATCAATACATTCATAAAATCCAATTATTCCAACAGGTAACCCTTCATTATTTAATCTTGAATCAATAAATGCAGATATATGCCCTACGGCTTCATTATTATCATAAGCAATAAAATTCTTGATCTTAATAAAATTAAATGAAGGATTTGTTTTGTTAATTATTTTTTTAATGTAACCTATATACGTCTCTGCATTACTCTCTTTATGATAAAGTCTTTTCATTAATTGTATAAGTTCGTTTTGATAATTCTCTTCAAAGTCATATTCTTTCATTTCAATCATGGATAGTCACCTCTCCTGTAAAACCATTTAATGTAATAGTTTGCCCATCTTTAAGATTTTTCGTTGCATTTTTCAATCCAATTATACAAGGAAGATTTAATTCTCTTGAGATTATTGCAGCGTGAGAAAGTAATCCCCCATGCTCAACAATAATTCCCTTGCATAAGCCAAATAAAGGAGTCCATCCAGGATCTGTATGTTTTGTAACGACAATATCATAACTCCCTTTATCTGGAAGAGAAAAGGTTTTCATTATTTTAACTTTTCCTTTTACTATTCCTTGAGAACATCCTTGACCTATAAAATCATTATCTTTTTTTTGCTCTTTTGTAAACTTTGAATCAAAAGAATAACCATAAGTGTAAAACACATCTTCTAAATCCTTGCTTTCAAATTGCATATATTCGTTTTTTCTTAACTTTGCAAGTTTAAGAAAATCTTTGTTTTTAGAAATTCCTTTAATATAATCAATTATTTCATTAACCTCTAAATAAAATATTTCTTCTTGATTTTTTAATATTCCTTTATCTACAAATCTCTTACCAATCTCAAGAAATATTTTTCTTGCAATACTAAATGATTGTGCTCTTAATAATCTCAGCTCTTCCCTTCGTCTTGCATAAAACTTTATTTTTTTCAGTAAATATTTAAGATAGATTCTTTTATTTAATGACAGGTTAAGCGATTTAAGATCTAATTCTCTATTAGATTCATTTGTAGATTTTATATTTGAATATAATAAAAGTAATTTAATGATATATTCTGGATTTGTATCTGAATCTTCTGTTTCTAACTTTAATTCGTTTGCAAACCTCCCACCATATTCTTTTAAGTATTTTTGAATATCTGAGTTTAAATTTATATACTGGGAGTTTGAATTTATTTCTTTCAAACAATCTTTGAATTTATTATTTTTTGCTAAGTTAACAAGAGGATTATAACTATTAAATTTAATAGAGATATCTCTAATGCGATTTACTTGTTCAGCACTAATCACATCTTTTATATCAGAGATTAAATAAATAAATTGATTTTCAATATTATTCTTCTTGCAGAATTTCTCTAACATTCCAAAATAAGTCATTAACAAAAAATCGCTTTCTACTGTAATTCCCCATTGACTTAAAAGTTCATTAACAGACTTGTGATAGAGTTCTGATAATTCTTTTGTGTTCATCTTGTTAATATCTTTTTTATTGAAATTTGATAAGTAGGTTCTTACAACTGATTTAAATTTCTTAACTTCACTATTAAAAAAAGGATATCTAACTAAAAGTTTAGAATAATATTTTGTTTTAAACAGCGCAGATACATTTTTCTTATATTGATCATCTAATTCTTCCTTGCTCTTTATTGATATCATTGTATCAAGATTTTTTTTATTTCTTTCATATCCAGGATATAATGTTAGCATTTTATACCAGTTCAGCATATTGTAGTAAACTCTTCCATAAAAAAATCCTAATAAATTTTCAAACAAATGTTGATTTTCTTTAACCTTTCTTTCACTAACTCCTGATCTTTTGGCTAAGTCAATATAAGTTATTTTGTAAGCATATTGAATATAAGAAGAAGTTAAAGGAAGAATAATCCCGCTATAACTTTCTGCTATATTTGAATTATCCCAGACCAGGATTTCTTCAGAAATCTGTTTTGTAATTGGTCGTGATTGTAATACATAGATGCCATTATTCTTTATAGTCCATTCAATATCTTGAGGAACATTAAATACCTTTTCAATTCTTTTTCCTAATTCAACTAAAGATTTAATTTGACTATCTGTTAAACTGAATTTGTTACTTTGCTTTACTTTCTCAATGACAATGCTATTTTCATCTACAAAACAACTATCACTATCTTTTCCATCAACAATACTTGAAGCTCCACCAAAATTTGAATTTACCAAAGTCCCTTTTTTACCATTCTTTGTTGCAGAAGAAAACATTACTCCAGAAACATCTCCTTTAACAAACTCCTGCACTATTATAGATAATCTTGGTTTTTCTTTTATTTTTTTGTTCTTTAGGTAAAAAGATAATCTTTCTGAATTTAAAGAATCAAGAACTTTCTTTAAATCTTTTTTAAAATTTTCTTTATTATCTATTTTTATAGATTCAAATATCCCTGCGAAACTACTATCTGGAGTATCTTCACCTGTTGCAGAGGATCTTAGAATAAATTCCTTATTTTTGGATATTATTTTGCTTTTTATCTTTTCTTCAATTTCTTCTAATTTATTATTTCTAATTTTATCATGAGTCAAAACAAAAAACTCAGGAACATTAAATCCTTTTTGTTTTAATAAACCCATGTTATAAGCTTTACTCCCAACATTATTTTTAGTTAACATATTATTCTATTGAGGAAAGCATTTAAATACTTAATAATTTTTATATACTAAATTAAAAGAGGCTAAAATGATATTTGAAATTGCTATAATTGTTGTGACGTTAGCGTTATTATTATTCTTACATTCAAAAAATAAAGATTCTTGGAAAGTTTATCTTATAACTGCTGTTGGAGTTTTACTATTTGAATATTTCACTCAAGCATTATGGTTTAACCAAAATTTAGAAAGCTGGGCTTATCTTTATCTTGACATTAGTTGGATTATGACTTTGATGTGGACAAATGTTATTTTGTTTTCAATCTTTTTTGTTGAGAGTTTAAGACCAAAATTCTCTGAAGTTAAAAAGTTCTTTACAAGTATTGGTATTATCACATTATTTGTTCTTGCAATAGAATGGATTTTAATAAGGACAAACATAAGGGGTTATCCTGAAGTTATCTTAGAGTTATATGAAACACTTCCAAGATTATTTGGAATAGTTCCTCTAAAAGAATTAATTTATGTTTTTGCCTTTATGTCATTAGTTGTTGCATTCACTAGATATTGGCAATCAAATTATAACTTAAAGTTTGATAAATTTAAAGGGAGGAAAAAATGAACATTTTATTATTTGAATTATTGGTAATACTTGTCACAGTTGGAATCTTAGTTTATATGAGTAAATCCGGACATAAAACTGTTATGAAGAAATTTGGATTAATGTTAGTAGCAATTTTCTTATTTCAGATAATGAGTGAGCCAATGTGGGTTAATAGTAAACTACACAGTTGGGCTTATCTATATGGTAATGTATCATGGGTATTAACTTTTGGATGGGCAATTATTTTCCTTTTAACTTTCTTAATAGTAGATGGTGGATTTAAGAAAATGCCTGAGAAAAACAAATTCTGGCTTTATCTTTTAGTTGCTACAATAATAACTGTTCCTGCTGAATCTTTGATTATAAAATTAGGTATAAGGTCTTATGCAGATATTTTAAGCCAAACATTTAGTGGATTAATGATTCCTTTAACTCAAGTTCCTATTGAAGTATTAATTGCTGTTCCTATGATTTCAGCTTTAATAATACCATTTTACAAATATATGGCTAAAGAATATTAATAATATTATTTATTCAAATAATTCTATATAATCTACTAGAAGATTATGGTTTATAATTGGATTTCTAAAGGGTTCTTGTTCAAACGAAAAACAAAAGAAAATATATAATAATATAATGAAGTCTAATGTTGAAGGAACTTCTCCACAAATATATGCAGATTATGAAAGAATAATAAAATACTGGAAGGATTTCGCTAATTTAGATGTTAATGCTA
>JADHVA010000002.1 GCA_016784245.1 Nanobdellota archaeon | reverse complement strand
GATCAGAAATTAATTTTGGAGAATCCATTGAAAATGTTCTTGATAGTTTAGGTTCAGATGTTGAAGGTTATATATATGAAGCTGAGCATGGTAAGAAAAAAGAAGAAGAAAAACAAACAGATGAAAGACCAGAATTAAATTTACTAGGTCCATTCAAGGGTTTAGGTGAAGGATTTAAGATTTTTTTACCAAATAAGAAAGAAAAAAATAAGGATTTTGTATCTGAATCAGAAAAAGATGATTTAGCAAAGTTTGCTATGCTTTTTTCATGGATCTTATACGATGTTTTTAAGAAATTAAATGGAATGATTACTCCTCCTTAAAAAGCAAAGTTTAATAAGTTAAATTCTATATTATTTATATATGGTAGATTTTGGTAAAACAGATTATTTTAATGCAATGGATCCACCTAAAAAAATAATTCCTGTTAAGGAACTCAGTCACAAAGAAATTGGTATTAGTTCTAAGATGGGAGATGTTCTTCAAGGTTTGAAATCAGATATAATAGCTGGTGCTTCACATGTTGAAATTGGTTTTATGGGACAAGGTAAGGGAAGCCTGGGACAAGGAAATACAACTCCAGAAATGTTTGATAAAAGAAAAAGAGAAGAAGTTAGACAATTAGGGAAAATTAATGGAGTTAGTTTGAGTACTCACGCTTCTGTTAGAATGTCTGGATGGTCTGGATTTAATCCTCAAGCTCCTGGTGGTGGAGGATTTTCTGAAAAACAGGCTAATGAAAATTTAATGGAATTAAAAAGGACAATTGATTTTGCCGCTGATACTGCTGAAGGTGGTGCTATTGTTATTCATACAGGAGAGTTTCCAAGAAATGTAAAAGATAAAAGATTTAATGTTGAACCTGAAGAAGAATCAAATGTTTATTTTGCTGATCCAATAACTGGAAAGATTGAAGCAACACCTAAAGGAGAATTATTACAAATACCAAAATGGAAGAGAGATAAGAATGGAAATTATTTGAATATTAATGATGAAATAATAAAAGATCCAACTGATACTTTGTCAAGAATGCCAGAGAAAGATGAAGAGGGGCGTTTGATTTTTAGAAAAATGAGTTATAAAGATTTTAAGAATGAAATTAATGAATGGAATAATAAAAAACCAGATCAACAAAGAGATGTAGATCGAGAATGGTATGCAATGTTTAGAAGTGATAGATGGGAAGTTTCTTATTCGATGGGAGCTCAATATTGGGAAGCTATGAAGAGACACCAAGAAAGTGTTAAAGAGTTAACAAAAGAACAAGAATATTGGAAACATTTTGAAAGTAAAGCTGTTGGTGAAGAAGGGATGGAGAGTATTCGAAGAGCATTTAATGATAAACATCAATCAAAATTAAAAAAAGGTGAAAAGCCTAGTGATTTTTATACAAAACATTTGGAAAATACAAAAAAAGAAATTATTAGAGATAAAGAAGGTTATCTTGGATATGAAAAAGAATTGCAAAAAGCTAGAGCTTTAATGGATAGATTAGAAACTATTGAAGATGTTGGATTAAAAAGATCTGCAAAAACTATTGCAAAGGCAGCAATGTATGCTTTGGCTGTTGAAAAAGAAAAAAAATTAGAAAAAAGTCTTTTTATTGCTCCAGAAAATATGTTTGCAGAGATGGGTTATGGAAGTCATCCTGATGAACTTAGAAAAATTGTTGTTAAATCAAGATCTGCAATGGTCGATGAATTAAAGAAAAAAGGAATGAATGTAAAAGAAGCAAAGAAAGTTGCTAAAGATCATATTAAAGCTACATGGGATATTGGACATGGAAATACATGGGCTAAATATTTTGAAGAAAATCCTGATTTAAGTCCTACAGAAAATAAAAAAGTATTTGATAAATGGATGATTAAAGAATTAACAAAGTTAACTGATGAAGGAATTATTGGACATGTTCATGTGTCAGATAATTTTGGTTATGAAGATGAACACTTAAGTCCTGGAATGGGAAATGCTCCAATTAATGAATTTGTCAAAATGCTAAAGAATAAAAAGTATGAAGGTAACATAATAGTAGAGTGGGGAGCACAAGGACAAGATGAACCCTATGGTGCAATGTTGGCAGCATGGGCAAATGTTGCTGGTTCATCAATGTATAGAGTAGAAGGAGTAGGACTAAATCCAACTTGGTCTGATCTTGAAGGTGGTGGATACTTTAGTGGTGGAAGTACACCAAGAATGTTATTTGGTCCTTATGCAACAGCAATGAGTAAAGATTTCCAATTATGGAGTTATTCAGATGCTCCAATAGAATAAAAAAAAAGAGGTGTGTGATGAAATTTAAAATAAATTATCGAGAAGGAAGAGATATAGAAAGAAAGTATCCTAAAAATGAGTTTCAAATTGCAAAAGATTTTTCTACAAGACTCTACAATGAGTTTGGTGAATTTATTAAAGCAATAATATTATTTGGTAGCGCGAGCAAGAAAAAAGAGAAAATTAATGATATAGATATTCTTGTTGTTGTAGATGATGTGAGAATAGAATTTACAGAAGATATTGTACAAACTTATAGAATTATTTTACAAAAAGTTGTTGCTGATACAGATCCAAAAAAATTACATATTCAATCAATGAAATTTTCAAGTTTTTGGGAATATGTTAGATCAGGAGATCCAGTTGCAACAAATGTTTTAAGGTATGGAATTGCATTAGTTGACACAGGTTTCTTTGACCCTCTACAATTATTATTAGATCAAGGAAGAATTAGACCAACACCAGAATCAATTTCTACTTATTTTGCAATGGCACCGAGGAGTGTAGAGAAAGCTGATAAACTAATTTTAACAGCAGGTATAGATTTGTATTGGGGAGTTATCAATGCAGCACATGCAGCTTTAATGCATTATGGAGAAGTTCCACCAAGTCCTGAACATGTTGCAGAAATTATGAAAAAAACTTTGATTAAAGATAAAAAAATTAGTGCTGGTTCTGTTAAAACTATGGACGAGATGTACAAATTGTATAAAGGATTAACAAATAGAACAAAAAAAGATTTTACAGGAAAAGAATATGATATGTATAGAAAGAAAGTTGATTCATTTGTAAAAGAAATGGATAAATTTATTAGAAAAACTAAAAAAAAATAGGCTTAAGCACTAGCCTTTACTATTTTTTCTAAACTATCAGGCATTACATAATTCATGTAATTGTTTGCAGCATTTATAAAGTCTGTTTTACTTGCAATATCTTCTTTACCCATAGCTCTTAAACTTGCTTGAACATAGTTAATAGATTTTTCTAAATGTTCTGTACCTTTACTTTGATCGAATAAATCATTTAAGTACCAACCTTGAAAAGATTCACTAGCTTTTGAACCTAAATTCTTAAAAATAGCATTATGTAGTTCAGTTGAAATCTTTGTATCTTCTTGATCTAATACTTCTTTAATTTTATTCCAGCCTAAATATTTATTTGCATCATCTGTTAAAACTCTTAAAGTTGTTTTATCATTTTCATCATCACTTGCCATTAATGCATCAACATCAATTGTAACTGAAGGTAAGAAATATTGTGCTGTAGTCTTTAAAGCAGTTGACTCTATACCTTGTTTATATGCTTTTAAATCTGTAATATCATTATTATCGTCAATATATGAAGCAGTCTTTTTAATAAAAGCATGTCCAATTTTATTCTTTGATTCATAAGCTTTTTTAAGAGCTTTTGTTTCAGCAGCCTTGTAGGCAGCAAAATCATTATTGTTTGCAGCTTGTGTCATTTTGTTTTTTCTCCTGTGTTATTACTACTTAGTAACAATAACTCATATATAAACCTTTCGATTAGTGTAAAATTATATAAATTATATAGCTTAAAGTTTTATAGTCATCTAATATAAAGCTTTCTAAGATGAAAATAAATGATCAACTGATAATATCTTTACTAAGAGAAAATAGCCGTATGACATTGACAAATATGAGTAAAAAGACGAAAATCCCAGTATCCACACTACATGAAAAATTAAAGCAATTTAAGACAGGATTGATCAAGAAACATACATCAATAATTGACTTTAATAGACTAGGATTCAATGCTAGAGCTAATGTGCTTTTTAAGGTTGAAAGGAAGCAAAAAGAGGAATTAAAGCAGATATTGCAGTCTAATTACCATACAAATAACCTATATAAGGTCAATAATGGCTTTGATTTTATAGCTGAATTTATTTTTAAAGATATGAGAGATTTAGAAAATTATTTGGATAAATTAAAAGTAGAATTTAATATTGAAGATATGAAAACATTTTACATAGTAGATGAGCTAATTGAAGAGGATTTTTTAAGTAAATATAATCCCTTGTTTGCAAGCTTATTTGCTAAATAAAAGAGTCAAAAGTATAGGATATAGAATAAAAAAAATAAGTGGTGAATCATAAAAATCTTTATAAGTCGTGACAATTAAGCTTTTTTCTAAGTGTATATGGGGGATTGATATGGAAATTTGGAAAATTAGTGGGATTATTTTAGCTCTTATAGTTATATTTATATTTGGATTTTTTTATTTTAGAGAAAGTCCAAAAAAATTTTATAGAAAAGCTAAGAGCTTACACAGAGAAGGCGAAGATTGTTATGAGGCTGGAGATATTGATCTAGCAGATGAATATTATCAAAAAGCTAATGAGTATCGTAAAAAAGCAGAGGAGCTTGAATAAAAATGGAATGGTATGAAGAACTAGATTTTGACGAAAATCCTTTGACTATAGAAAGTAAATATATTGGAAATGAACTATTATTGGATGAAGTTTTCTATTCTATTGTTTCAGGAAATATACTTGTTATAGAAGGACTTAAAGGAGTAGGTAAAACTCGAACACTAAAAGAAGTTATTAAAAAATTTGGTGGAGAAGGAAGAGTAGCTTACATAAATTGTAAAAATCTTGATAAAGAATTAAATGTTGAAGATATTATTAAGAAAAAAAATGGATTTATTTCTAGAATGTTTAAAGAAGATCCAAAAAATATGATTTTGTTGTTGGATGATGTAGAACACTTAAGTGAAAAAAATATGGAACGAATTAAATACTATTATGACAGAAATTTTTTAAGAGCTGTAATAATTAGTTCAAGAAATTCCCAAGATTTAAACTTAAATGAAAGTATCAACCAGAGAATTAGAAAGATTATTAAAATTAAATCTTTGTCTGATTACGAGGCTGTTCAAGTAGTTAGAGATAAGCTAGGAGAGGAACTTCTAAACGATAGGATTATAAAGGAAACTTACAAGCAATCAGATAAGAATATGAAAAAATTTTTGTCAAATTGTGAGCTAATTTGTAAGGCTTATATTGGGAATAAAGAATTAAAAGAAGAAGATGTTGAAAAAATAATTGTGAGGGGAGCAAAATGAGTACAGTATGGTTTAGAGATCTAGGTTTTTACAATAATCCATTTAGTATAAAGCCAGCAGCATTTCATGATAATGTTATAGGTTATGAAAAAGTTGTTGACGAAGTATCATATGGGATATTAAATAATAAGTTAGTCGTACTAGAGGGTGAATATGGAAATGGTAAAAGTACAATCCTAAGAAGACTTCTACATGATTTTGGTGGAAAGAAGCAAGTTATTTATTACAGCTGTAATAGAGTCGATGCAAGATTAAATGTAAAGAAATTACTTAATGGAAGATATGGTTTTTTAGGTAAACTTTTTGATATGAAACCAAAAGATATGATTTTGTTGTTGGATGAAGCACAAGATTTAGGATCAAAAGATTATCAGAAACTTTATTCTTATTATCAAGAAGGTTTCTTTAAGTCAATTGTTCTTGTTGGTAAAGGAATTCAAAAAGAAGACATTTCAAAAGAATTCAAACCTCATCTAAAAGAAATTGATTTGGAAAGTGTAGACGAAGAAACAGCTGTGAAGATTATTAAAAAGAGAGTAGGAGATCTAAATTTATTGACAGATTCTGTGATTAAAAAAATATTTAATAAATCTGGAAATAATGTAAGATTACTTTTGAAAAACTGTGAAGAAGCATGTAAGTATTCAGTACAAACAGGAAGGAAAAAAGTAAATGAAGATGTTCTTGCTCATATCTTCAAAGAAAAAATAGAACTTGTTGAGGAGAAAATTTCTCCCAAAAAAGTTGAAAAAAAAGTGAAAAAAGCAGAAGTTAAAGAGACAATAAAAGAAACAGTAAAAGTAAAAGAACCAATGAAAGTAAAAATTAAAGAGAAAGAAGAAGAAAAAATTGAAGTGAAGAAAGTGGTTAAAAAGAAAGTTGTGAAAAAAGCTGTGAAAAAAAAAGAAGAAGAAAAAATTAGTAATAAAAAATCAAATAATGTTTATGATCCTGAAAGATATAAGGACATGATGCACGCTTCTGCTGAAGAACTTCTAAATGCTCCAACTGATGATCTTTTTTAATTTCAATACTTTTATATAAATAATTCTTTTTATATTTTATATGGATATGTTACTTTGTAATGGAGAAGGATATAAAATTGATTTAGTAGATAGAATTCCAAATAAATTAATTAAAGAGAAATTGATAGTTATTAGAGGGAAAAATGATGATTTTAATCGAAAAGTTCTTTCTTCAAAGTATGTAGATTTGCTTTTAGATCCACATTTAGGAAATAGAAAAGATTTTGCACATCATAGGAATTCAGGATTAAATCAAGTTCTTTGTAAATTAGCTAGAGATAATAATATTGCTATAGGTTTTTCATTTTCATCTGTATTAAAGTCTAAAGAGAAAGGAAAATATATTGGAAGAATGATGCAGAATATTAGGCTATGTAGAAAGTATAAAGTGAAAATAGTTATTGGTAATTTTGCAGAGAATAAAAATGAAATTAGAGGATTAAAAGATATTCAAGCTTTTTTTAGAGTTATTGGAATGACAGGTAAGGAAGTAATGATGGATTATGTTGAGAAAAGGTTAGATTTTAAGAGAAGATTTATTAGGAAGGGAGTAATGTTAGCAAAGTAATATGGTATTAGTAACAGGAGCAGATGAAGCTGGAAGAGGACCATTGATAGGTCCTATGGTAATGTGTGGAGTTATTATTGAAGATACAGATATTCCTAAATTAGAAGAAATTGGTGTTAAGGATTCTAAAAAATTAACCCCTAAGAAAAGAAAGGAATTATTTCCTAAAATAAAAGAACTTGTCAAAGATTTTGAGCTGATTATCGTTGAGCCTGAAGAAATTGATGAAGCTTTGAATTCTCCGCATTTAAATTTAAATTGGTTGGAAGCAATTAAAACTGCAATGATTTTAAATAAATTAAAACCAGTAAAAGCAATTGTGGATTGTCCAAGTGTAAATATTGATGCTTATGCAAGTTATATGGGAAAATTTTTGAAAGTGAAAATAGATATAAAATTAGAACATGATGCTGAAAGATATCTTGAAGTTGCTGCAGCGTCGATATTGGCTAAAGTTACAAGAGATAATTTGATTGAAGATATGAAAGAAAAGTATGGAGATTTTGGTTCAGGTTATCCTTCAGATCCTAAAACAAAAGCATTTTTGAAAGAAAATTGGAAGAAATATCCAGAAATATTTAGAGTTACATGGGCTTCGTATAAGAAAGTCGCTCAGCCTAAGTTGACAGATTTTTGAAAAAAAGAAAGCTTTAAAAAGACCTAGAAATCACTTAATTCTTAATGAAGTCACTTAATGAGTACTGGGTTAAGACAAAAAGCTATACAAAAGAGTGTAGAAGAGTCTTGAAAGTTACAAAGAAACCTAATAAAGAAGAATTCATGGCAATTACTAAAGTTACAGGATTAGGAATGCTTGTAATTGGAGTTATTGGTTTTATTATTACCCTTATTGGATGGGTTGTAGGAATTTAAAATGGAAGAAGAGCAAACTGAGACTAAAAAAGAAGAAAGTCAAATTTATGCACTAAGAACTACAGCAAATAGAGAAGATCAAGTTGTAGATTTTGTAGTATCAAATGTATTAAAGAAAAAATTAAATGTTTATTCTATTCTAAGACCTCATGGTATGAGAGGATATGTATTTGTAGAAGCTGGAGACAGAGGAAGTGCTGAAGAAGCTTTCCAAGGTGTACCTTATGCTAAAAGTTTGTTAGATAAAACTGTTAAGTATGTTGAGATTGAACCTATGATAGAGCAGTCTAAAGCAGTTGTTAATATTCAAAAGAATGATATTGTTGAAATTATTTCTGGACCGTTTAAGAGAGAAAAAGGAAAGATAGTGAGAGTTGATATGCAGAAAGAAGAAATTATTGTAGAATTGTTAGAAACAGCGATTCCTATTCCATTAACTTTGAAGTTAGATTCTGTAAAAGTGATTAGAAGAGAGAAAGAAGAAGAGGAAGATTGATTTTTTCTTTTATTTAATCAAAAGACTTATAAATAGTTAGAAATTCTCAGATGTTTATGTCAAAAGAAACTATTGAAGTATTAGTTGAAGGTGGAAAAGCAAGTGCAGCACCACCTCTAGGTCCGGCTTTAGGTCCATTAAAAGTAAATATTGGACAAGTTGTAGCTGAGATCAATAAAAAAACAAGTGCATTCAAAGGAATGAAAGTTCCTGTAAAAGTTACTGTTGATACTAAAACTAAAGAATTTGAAATTTCTATTGGTACACCACCTGTTTCTGGTTTAATTAAAAAAGAATTAAATTTGAAAAGTGGATCAAGTATACCAAATAAAGATAAAGTTGCTAATATGGCAATGGAAGATGTTATCAAGGTTGCAAAAATGAAAGATGATGCATTCTTTTCAAAAACTGTTAAAGCAGCTTCAAAAAATGTTATTGGTTCTTGTAATGCAATGGGAATCCTAGTTGAAGGAAAAATTGCTGTTGAAATTAACAAAGATGTTGATGCAGGTATGTTTGATGAAGTTTTCAAAGCAGAAAAAACAGAAGTTAGTGACGATAAAAGAAAAGTTTTAGAAGAACAATTAAAAACTTTTAACAAACAATTTGCTGGAGAATTAGCTAAAATGAGAGCAGCTAAGAAAGCAAGAGAAGAAAAAGAAGCTAAGAAAGAAGCTAAAGCAGCTAAATAAAATTATTTAATTTTTTTCTATAAGTTTATAAATCATTTAATGTTATTAGTAAGTATGTCAAAAATAAAAGTTGTGTTTGATTCTCAAGAAGCAAATGTTTTTTCTAATAGAGTTTTAAATCTGAAAAAGAAATTTGATAATGCTATGGATGCTTATCTTAAAAAAAATCCGAATCTTCTTGTTAAGGTTGAAAAGAAGGGATTTTTATTTGGTACAAATAGTGCTGAATGGAATGCTTTATCTTTTAAGGCAAGAGTAGGACAAAACTTTTTTGATGCTAAACCTAAAGAAAATAAGCCTTTAGATCAAACTTTAGTGAAGCTTAATGAAAATAAATTATTGTTAGTCCATATTGAAGGACCAGTATTTGGGATTATTAGAGCTGAGTTGAAGAATTTGATTAAAGATATTGAAAATTTGGAAAATGCGTTGATTTCTAGACAAAGAATAAAAGAGAATGCTGCTTAATTCTTATAAAACTGAAAAATTTTTAATTTTTTAGAGTTTACCTTTTTTAAGATCAAAAATCTCCCTATATTAATGAATAAAAAATAAATATTATCTGAATTAAAACAAATTAGAAAAAGATTAATAAGAACTCCTGGAAAAAGAGATATTCCATATTATCTCTATAAAAATTGTGTTAAACAATTTGGTTCATTAAATAATGCAAAAATTAATGCTAGACTTAAAATCCATAAAAGAATATGTGAAGATTTACCTGAAAAATCATTTATATTGGACAATAATCTCGTAAAAATAATAAGTTATATTACATTTGATGGCCATTTATGTAAAAATCTAGGAGGATTTTATATTTCTTCAACAAATTTTAATGATTTAATTATTTTTGAAAAATTAATAAATGAAAAATTTGGAATTAAATCAAAAAAAATTGAGAAAGGAACTGGTTATGGGAAAAATAGTCAAAAAATCAGGTTTTTTTAATAAGAATGTTTCAAAATATTTACATTAAAAAGGAACTCCTTCCGGAGATAAAACGTTAACAAAATTTAGAATTCCAAAATGGATTAAACAAAATAAAAACTTTGCTAAAGATTATATAAAAATCGCTTATCTTTGTGAAGGTTGTATAAGTGTAGAAAATAATAGAAGAACAAAAATTCAAATTAATTTGAATAAAGCTGAACATATACTAAACGATGGGATAATGTTTATGGAAGATCTAAAAGAGATATTAAGTTTTTTTGATATAAGTACAACAAATATTTGGATTTCTGAAGGAAATAATCGAAAAGATGACCATATTACAAAGACAATGAAATTATTAATTAGAGCCCGAGATAACACAAAGTTTATTAATAAGATAAAATGGATAAGAGGTAGGAATTGGGGATAATTATCCACAAGATGGGTTTCCTTTCAATAGGAACATTAAATTGTGGGGTAATTTGGCTATCCTTCCGGCTTTGGGAGCCGGCGATCCCGGTTCAAATCCGGGCAGTCCCATTCCCAAAAACTTTATAAATGGTGAATAAAAGTTATTGAAGAGGATAAAACAAGATGGCAAAAAAAATTGGTTCTGCAGGAAGATTCGGGGCAAGATATGGTAGAAAATTAAGAAGTAAGATTATCAATGTCGAAAAAGTCCAAAGAAAAAAACAGAAATGTCCTTATTGTAGTAGATTAACAGCAAAGAGACTTGCGATGGGAATCTTTGAGTGTAAAAAGTGTAGTGCTAAGTTTACTGGAAAGGCATATGTCGTCGGAGAATAAAAAAATGGTATCATATAAATGTTTCAACTGTAGTAGAGACGTGAAGTCCGAATATGTTAAGAAAAAAGTTAGGTGTCCATATTGTGGTGGGAAAATTCTAAATAAACAAAGAACAAAAACCACTATTATCAAGGCTGTATAAAATGGAATTATCAAAAGAAACTCAGGATCAAATTAGTCAGTTACAATTATTTGAACAAAAAATGCAAAGTTTTCTAGGTCAAAAACAACAATTTCAGTCCCAATTATTAGAAATTGAAAATGCTTTGAAAGAATTAGAAAATAGCGAGGGTGATGCTTACAAGATTGTAGGAAATATTATGTTGAAAACTGAAAAAAATAAATTACATGACAGTTTGAAAGAGAGAGAAGACATTTTAGGTTTAAGATTGAAAAATATTACTAAACAAGAAGAGACTCTTAAAGAACAAGCTGAAAAAATTCAAGCTGAAATTATGAAAGAAATTGAAAGGAATACAGGGGAGAAAAAAGAGGAGTAAAATGGAAGAATTGATAGAAGAGCTGTGTTTGATTATTAGTGATGAAAGTGTACCTAAAAATGTTAAAATTAAAATTAATAGTGCTTTATCAACATTAAAAAATGAAGATGTTGAAAAAGGTTTAAGAGCAAATAAAGCATTACAAGAACTTGATGATCTTTCTGAAGATCCAAATGTTCCTTCTTATATAAGACCACAAATTTGGAATATAGTCTCTCAACTAGAGACTCTCTGATAGAAATCTATTTAAATAAATATTCGATTACTATTTACATTAAGGGAGATATTAAAATGAAAGATGCTTTTTACAGAATAAAAGATAAGATTCTTGGTTCAGATATAGAAGATAATGATATTCCAGATGAGTTTGGTGAAGACTATCTAGAAATTGATCCAGAACACCAGACAATGGATAAAAAAAAGGTTCTTGTTAAACCTTTTAACATAAGAGAGTTTCAAGACGTTAAACCTGTGCTTGATTCACTCAGAGAAGGTTATACAATAGCATTAGTTAATATTGCTACTCTAAAAGAAAAAGATATGATTGAATTAAAAAGAGTAGTAAATAAACTGAGAAAAACTTGTGATGCTATCGATGGAGATATTGCAGGTTTTGGTGAAGATTGGTTAGTAGCAACTCCAAATTTTGCTTCTGTAGATAGAAACATACCAAGAACAGTTATTGAGTAAAGTTTTTAAACACAATTATTTTTTATTCTTATTATTATGGAAAAAGAGATATGTCCTTTTTGTCATAAAAAAACTATGACTTTAATGGAAGAAGAAAAAGATATTCCCTATTTTGGAAAAGTATTCTTATTTTCAATGGATTGTGAGAATTGTAATTTCTATAAATCAGATGTTGAAGCTGCTGAGCTACAAGATCCTTGTAAGATCACATTTGTTACTGAGAGCGAAGAAGATTTGAAAGTGAGGGTTGTTAAGTCCTCTAGTGCATCTATCAGTATGCCAACAATAAGAATGTCTCAGAGGCCTGGGCCTGCGTCTATAGGCTTTATTTCAAATATAGAAGGATTGATCAATAGGTTCCAAAGAATTATTGAAGGAGAGAGAGATAATAGTGATGATAAAGATGCTAGAAAGAAAGCTAAGAATCTTTTGAAAAAATTAAGAAAAATTAAAGATGGTGAAATACCATTGAAAATTGTTATTGAAGATCCTTCAGGAAATTCTGCAATTATTTCTGATAGAACTGTAATTAAAAAAATGAAAGTAAAGAAATAGTTTTATTCATCATCATTGATTTCCAATTCTTCATATGTTTCTTCAACATCTTCATCTAAATCTTCTTCTATGAGTTCATTATCATACTCAAATAATTCTTCATCTTTGATTGCCATTGCGATCCTGTGAAAATACAGTATTTAAAAAGTTTTCGCTGTTATAATAAACAAAGCTTCAAAAAGTTTAAAAAGAGTGCATTTTAGAGAATAAAGAATGACAAATCAACCAATATATATCCTTCCAGAAGATACAAAAAGAATGTTAGGAAAAGATGCTCAAAGAAATAATATTATGGCTGCAAAAATTGTAGCTGAAACAGTTAGAACTACATTGGGTCCTAAAGGAATGGATAAAATGATTGTTGATTCCCTTGGAGATATTATTGTTACTAATGATGGTGTTACAATTCTTAAAGAAATGCAAATTGAACATCCTGCTGCAAAAATGATTGTAGAAGTTGCAAAAACACAAGATGAACAAGTTGGAGATGGAACTACTACAGCTGTTATACTTGCTGGAGATTTGTTAAAGAATGCTGAAAAACTATTAGATAAAAATATTCATCCTACTGTTATAATTAAAGTATATAATAATGCTGCAAAAAAAGCACATGAAGTTTTAAAACTTTTATCAGATGATATTTCAATTGTTGACAAAGAAAGTTTAATGAGAATTGCAATGACTTCAATGGTTGGAAAAAATGGAAGTTCAAAAGAAAAATTAGCAAGTTTAATTTTGAGAAGTGTTGAAGAAGTTATTGAAGGAAATAAAGTAGATAGTTCAAATATTAAATTCGAAAAGAAAATTGGTGGAGGAATTGAAGATTCCGAATTGATTAAAGGAATTATTTTGGATAAAGAAATTGTAAATTCAGGTATGCCCAGAAGAATAGAAAATGCAAGAATTGCTTTAATTGATAGTGCATTGGAAATTAGATCTCCAGAAACAGATACAAAAATTTCTATTTCAGATCCAAATCAGTTACAAGCTTTTATTGATCAAGAAGAAAGAATTTTAAAAAATATGGTAGAAAGTATTCAAAGAGCTGGAGCTAATATTTTACTTTGTCAAAAAGGAATAGATGATGTTGCACAATATTATTTAGCAAAGGCTGGTGTGTTAGCAGTTAGAAGAGTTAAAAAATCTGATATGAGTAGATTAGCTAAAGCTACAAAAGCAAAAATTGTTAATAAAATTTCTGAGTTGAGTATGGAAGATTTAGGAGCAGCAGGTTTAGTAGAAGAAAGAAAAGTTGGAGATGAAGAAGTAATTTATGTTATGGATTGTCAAAATCCTAAGTCTGTTAGTATTTTATTGAGAGGTGGAACAGAACATGTTGTTGATGAAATTGAAAGAGCTATGATTGATGCACTAAGTAGTGTTATTGTTGCTTTAGATCAAGGAAAGGTTGTTGCTGGTGCTGGAGCAATTGAAATTGAACTTGCAAGAGAACTAAGACATTATGCTGGTTCATTTGTAGGAAGAGAACAATTAGCTATATTAGCATTTGCAGAGTCAATAGAAGTTGTACCTAGGACTTTAGCAGAAAACTCTGGTTTAGATCCAATTGATGTTTTAACTGATTTGAAAGCAAGACATGAAGCTGGAGAAAGAAGTGCAGGAATTAATGTTATTACAGGAAAAGTTATGAATGCCTTTGAAGAAGGAGTTATTGAACCTTTGAAAATAAAAACACAAGCAATAAAATCAGCTTCTGAAGTTGCAGAATTAATTTTGAGAATTGATGATGTGATTGCAGGAAGTTCTGCAAGTAATCAAGGAAGTCAAATGCCTGACATGAGTGGTATGATGTAGTTTTCTTAACAAAAGTTTTATAAATCTATATAGTATTTAGAAGAGTAAGATGGTTAAAAAGAAAGTGAGGAAAAAAAAGGTTGCAAAAAAGAAAGTGGTGAAAAAAATGAGTTCTGCAAATCCAAAAAATACACTTAATACAAAAGCTATTGAGAGATTAATTGATTCAAATTTAGCTGTACAACATAAAATGACAGATGTTCTTATCGGAGTAAAAGACCTTAATAGTAATGTAAAAGATTTAGTCCATATATTTAAAAAAGCTGGTGAACATATAAAAGCTTCAAAATATGAAGATCCAATGGTCAACAAATTAGATGATCTACTAGAACAAAATAAGAGGATATCACAAGCTCTACTAATGCTGGAAAAATTTGTGAAAGCAAAACCAGAGAGACAAAACCCTCTAAATCCTAGTAATGGATATTAAGATGACAACTCATTTTATCCTTGATAATAAATTAAAAGCACAGAGTAAAGTGATTAGGGAAATTCTGGAATTAACAAAAAAGGAAGCTTATCCTAGTAAAGATGCAACACACTTAGCTAGTTTTCTTGAATCTTGTTTCTATGTAATGGAAGAAGGAAAAAGAAAAGAAATAAAACAGGGATTAAAAGAGCAAGAAAAAATTAAGAAAAGAGAAGAGTTGAAAGCAAAGAAGAAAGAAGAAGAAGCAATGATGGCAGCCTTAGAAGCAGAAGCTCCAGAGCCTGAAATTTTAGATATAGGAGCACCAAAACAAGAAGAAGGTGGTTTACCATTGCTAGATCTTTCAGAAGATTCTGATACAAGTAATTTAGCAAAGAGAGAATATGTTCTAAAAATTTATGGAAGTCCTATTGGAATTTTAGTCGATAAAGATGAAAATGGCAAGTATATTTATAATATTGTTGAACCTTTATTAGATAAAAAAATTCTTGATAAAGCAAAAGCTAGTTATGGAAAAGAATTAGAAAGAAAAAATGAATTATTTGCAAATATTTCTTATATGAAAAATGTTGCAGAGAACTCAGCAAAAAAATCTAAAATTAAATTTAATGAAATGATGGTACAAAAAATAAAATATTATCTTTCTAGAGATTTAATTGGAGCTGGTAGTTTTGATACATTATTATTTGATGAGAAAGTTAAAGAAATAACTTATAGTGGAAAAAATAAAAAAATAAAAGTAAATTATGATAATCTTGGAGAAATGGATACAAATATATTGATTAAAGATAACAAAGAAGTGAATAATTTGATTAAAAAAATTGGTTTTGCAACAAATAAAGCAGTTAATATGAAAAATCCAATATTAAATGTAAATTTCCAAGGTTTAAAATTTGAAGGAGTAATTGGTTTAGGTGATCATAATTCTAAACTAAGAATAAGGAGGTTGTTAGGATGATAGTAGAAACAATAATAATATTAGTTTTGCTTTTGGTGATTATTGGATTAGTATATCAGTTTATGTTTGATATCTTTTTAGTTACATTAATAGGGATAGTGATTTTCTATGTGATTTTTCTAGTTGTAGAGATAATTCTTTGGAGAAAAAGAAAAAATAGTGGTATGAAAGAAGAAATTAAAGAAAATGTTAAAGAAGAAGTTAAAACTGAAGAAAGTTCTAAAGAAGTACCTAAAGTAGAAGAAAAGCTTGTAATTCAAGAAGATCCTGATATAAATAGGTTAAAAGAGTTCATTAAAAAGAACTTAGATCAAGGATTTAAAGAGAATATCGTTAGAATTGCCTTGGTAAAACAAGGTTGGGCTAAAGATAAAGTGGATAAAGCTTTTCTAGAATTAAATAATTAATTTTTTTTCTTTTATTATTAAATTAAGAGTATAATAGAATTAAATAAAAAATAAAAAAATAAGAAGTTTATCTTCTCTTTTTAGCTTTTCTCTTTACAGCTTTTTTCTTAGCTTTTTTCTTAGCTGCTTTTCTCTTAACTGTTTTTTTCTTAACTGTTTTTTTCTTAACTGTTTTTTTCTTAACTTTTATTTTAACAGCTTTTTTCTTAACTTTTCTTTTAACAGCTTTTTTCTTAACTTTTCTTTTAACAGCTTTTTTCTTAACTGCTTTTCTCTTTACTTTTTTCTTCACAGCTTTTTTCTTAACTTTTTTCTTAGCTGCCTTCTTTTTTACCTTCTTTTTTGCTACTCTTTTTTTTGCTACCTTTTTTCTTTTTACCATGAGTTTCACCTCTTTGTGTTAAATACAGTATATTAAGTTTATAAACCTTACTATTAGAAAATATATTTCAATTTTTATAAACTTTTTTTATTTTTTTTATAAAAATAAAATTATCGACGAGAAAAAAACAAAAAATTTATTTTATGTAGCCACCTTTTTGTAAGTTCCAAAGTTTTTTGTATTGTCCTTTTTGTTTAATTAAGTTTTTATGTTTACCAATTTGAACAATTTTTCCTTGATCCATTACAATAATTCTATCTGCAGTCATAATTGTTGAAAGTCTGTGTGCAATAATTATTGAAGTCCTTCCTTCTAATAATTTGTTTAAATCTTTCTGAATTTCTGCTTCAGTTTCAGAATCTAAAGCTGATGTTGCCTCGTCGAGAACCAAAATCTTTTTATCAGCTAAGACTGCTCTAGCAATTGATACTCTTTGTTTTTCTCCGCCAGATAATTTAATTCCTCTTTCACCTACAATAGTTTTTTCTTTTTCTGGGAAATTCTTTATAATTTTGAAAAGTTGTGCGAACTTCATTGCATTCTCAACATCAATTTTTTTAGCTTTTGAATTTGTAAATGCAATGTTATTGTAAATGGTGTCATCAAATAAAATTGCTTCTTGTGGAACTATACTAAACTCTGATCTAAGAGATTCTTGTTCATACTTAGTTATGTTTTTACCATCAATTAAAATTTCTCCTGCATCAAGATCGTATAGTCGATAAAGTAACTTAATAATTGTAGTTTTACCACAACCAGAGTGACCAACTAAAGCTACTTTCTCACCAGCTTTAATTTTTAAGTTAAAGTTTTTAAGTAATGTTTTTTTAGTGTAACCAAAGTCAAGATTCTTAAATTCAATAGATCCTTTCTTAACTTTTAATTTTTTTGCATTGTTAACATTAACAATATCATTTTTAATTTTATCATACTTGAAAAGTTCTTGAAAGTCTGCCATTGACATGTAAAATCCTTTAACACCATGTACAAATTTGTATAGAGGGAAGATAATATTACCATACATTGTGTAAATAAATACTAGAGTACCAATAGTCATATCTCCATTTAACATTTTTAATAAAGGAAAGTAAAATATGAAAAATGTTGATATTCCAAGGATTAAAATGTGACCAGCATCAAACCATTTAAAAAAATTCCAATGAGCAGCTTGTTTTATTCTTGAAAAATTAGTAATTTTGTGAAATATGCTTTTTATTTTATTTTCTTTACCAAAATATTTTATAGTCTCAATATTTGTAAGAACATCACTAATATTTGCTTTTTCAATATCTTCAGCTTCATTTGCTTCTAAATTTGGACCTTGTTGTCTGTTTAATATAATCATACTATATGTAAGGAATATTATTGAAGTAATAATTATTACAAATGCTGAAGTTAAATCAAAATATATTAATGAACCTATAACTAATATTAATTGTAGGATTAAAGGTAAAAGATTCCAAATAATGAAATCTATTAATCTTTCAGTTGATCTTACTCCTCTAATTAAACTTGAAATTAATGAACCTGTTTTATTTGAACTATGAAATTTATGTGATAAACTAATTATATGATTGAAAAATTTAACTTTCATATCCATCATTATTTTAGTTTCTAATGCAACTAAAACATGAATTTTTAACCAAGTTGCAATTGTTTTTATTAGTGTAAAGGTAAGATAAATTCCAGCTATCCAAATAAGAAGATAAACAAAACTAGCAATAATTAAAGTTCCAGCTGTAAATTCTGTACTGTAATCAATAACATACATTAATAAATATTTATCTGCAACTTCTGAAATTTCTAGAATTACTACTAAAAAAATTAGTAAAGCGAATGAACTTTTGTAATTTTTTGCAATGTTATAGAAGATTTTTATGTTCTCTTTGAAATTAATCTTCTTTTCGTCTTCAATTGACATGGTGTTTTATAGTCGAATAATGTTTTTAAAAGTATGGTTTATAAAATATTAAACAGAAATATAAAAAAAGATTAATCAAGATTAATAATATAATCACTGTTTGCAATAATCTCTTCTTTATTGTCTGCGATTAAGATAGTATTATTTTTTTCTATAATCTTATTGAAAATTTTTAATAAAATTGCTAAATCACTTAAATGTAGACCTTTTGTAGGGTTATCCATAATATATATACATCGATCTCCTAATTTTTTTGTGAGAATTTTTGCAATTTTTATTCTCTGAGCTTCTCCTCCACTTAAAGATTTTGAAGTTTGTCCTAAAGTTAAATATCCAAGACTTACTTCTTGAAGAAATAAAAGTTTTCTTTGTATTAATGGTGAATCTGAAAAGACTTCCAAAAGTTCTTTAACTGTTAAATTTAATAATTCAGAATAATTAAATCCCTTGAATTTTACTTTAAGTATTTTATTAGAGAAAGTCTTTTTATTTTCTAGAATATCTTTGGTTAGAATAAAATCCTTAGGAGATAATTTTAATTTATTTGAAAGAGGTAGTTCTGAATATAAACTTCTGATAGAAGAGTCAAAATTTAAGTAAGTTGCAGGTCTGCTTGTTGGATGATTTCCAATTGGAGTTTGATCAATAATATAAGTTCTCCTAACATTTTGTTTACCTATAATATCTTTTGAATCTTTTTTAAGTCTAATTTTCCAAGAATTTTTCCCTTTATACAAAGACCTGTAAGTATAATCTAAAATGGTAGATTTACCAGTAGCAATGCCTCCATGAACACAAACAAGAGAATTTAAAGGAAACTTAAATGAGAAATCCTTGAAATTATTTTTATTTATTTTTTTTATAGTAATTGATTTCTTCTTAATATTTTTTCTTTTTTTTATTGTTTTATTTGAGAAAATTGCTTTTGATGTCAATGTTTTTGCTTTTTTGAACTGATCTTGATTACCTTTAAAAATTAACTCGCCACCATATTTTCCAGCATGAGGACCTAATTCAATAATATAATCTGCTCCTTTGATTATTTCTTTAGAATGCTCTACAGCAATAACTGATTTCCCTTCAATAACTTGTTTCT
>JADHVA010000054.1 GCA_016784245.1 Nanobdellota archaeon | reverse complement strand
ATGGGTGTGTTAGAGTTATTATGCTTGATAGAGGTTTACCAGGACAGAGTGTAGGTAAAAAAGTAGAGGTTATGTAAAATGGCAGGGTTGAGATCTTTTGCATGTTATAGAAAAGTAAAAAGAGCAAATACTAGAAAATCTAAGTATAAAACTAAAGGTTATGTGAGATCTGTTCCTACATGTAAAGTTGTTAAATTTAATTTTGGTAATAATAAAAAAGAATATACTGATAAAATTATGTTAGTTTCTAAAGAAAGAATTCAAGTTAGACATAATGCAATTGAATCAGCAAGAATAGCAGTTGTTAGAAAATTGAATAGAACTTTAGGAAAAAATTATCATTTTCAAATTAGAAGTTATCCACATCATATTCTTAGAGAAAACAAAATGATTACAGGGGCTGGAGCTGACAGAATGCAGACCGGTATGCAGAGATCTTTTGGAAAAGCTATGGGTCTTGCAGCACAATTAAAACCAAATACAGCAATTTTTTGTGTGTATGTTGATAAAGAAAATATGGATGCAGTTAGGTTAGCTTTAAAATCTGCAAGTCCAAAATTACCTTGTAAGTGTGCAATTGTTAGTAGTTAATTTTTTAGAATTTTTTTCTTAAATCTATTTTAGTTACAAAAAATATATAAATAAGTTTATTAGATATAATAAGTATCCAAAAAGATAGTTATTTTGGGAATTTAAGGGTAGGGAGACTTAGATTATTCTATTTCTCGTCGATAAAATATAATATAGGGTGTATAAAATGGTAGAATTAACTTATTTAACACAGGAAGATTTAGTTGAAGTTGGACTTTTGGATTTTAAAAGAGCACTAAGAGAAGTAAAACAAGGATTAGTTTGGCATTCAACTGGTAAGTCCGTTTCAGGAAAAATTGCTTTAGTAATTGATCCTTTAGAAGAATGGAAATTTAATGCTATGTCAGCAGTAAATGGAGATTATAGTGCAGTTAAATGGTTAGGGTCGAGAACGACTAATAAAAGGGAAGGTCTACCAAGAACTTTGGCAATGATTATTTTAAGTCAAAAAGAAACAGGAATTCCTTTAGCTGTTATGGAAGGTTCTGCAATTTCTGCGATTAGAACTGGTTGTTATTCTGCTCTTGCTTTAGAATATTTATGTCATCCAACTAAAAATGAGATTGGTATTATTGGTTCTGGGGTAATGGCTAAAGCCTCTTTAGCTGCTATGGCTCAGAATTTTCCAGAAAGAATTGGGAATGTTTTTGTTTATTCTAAAAATCCAGCAAATAGAACTGCTTTTGCAGAAGAGACAAGTGAAAGATTTGGAATTGAAGTTTCTGCTGTTGATGATGTAAGAAAATTAGTAAGAGGTTCAGATTTAACCATTTCTGCTATCACAAAAGATGATGAACTTTTAGTTTATGATTCTGATGCAAAAACAGGAGCAACACATTTACATATTGGTGGATGGGCTATTGAAGAAAAATATGTTGTAAGATGTGCAAATGAAGGAAAAGTTTATTGTGATGATTGGGGTGCTATTAAATCTAGAAATGCACACCCTCTGCCTAGAGCTTATGATAAAGGTTTGATTACTGAAGATCAGATTTATGGTGATATTGGAGATGTAATAAATGGAACTGTAGCTGGAAGAGAAGGAATGGAACCAATTCATTTCGATACAGTTGGTTTAGGAGAGATGGATTTAGTTTTAGCTGCAGGCTTATATGAAGAAGCTATGAAAAAAAATAAAGGAGTAAAATTAGATCTTTGGAGTGAAGAACCTGTTTGGTTATTAAGAGGATATTAGTAAATGGAAGTTACATTAATTGATAATAAAGAAATTGAAGAAATAGGTTTATATGATTATAGTGAAAGAATTGTTGATGTTGAAGAAGCATATAAAGCAAGTATAGAAAATAGTTTATCTTCGAAAATTTCACTTGAAGTTGGATTTAAATGGAAATTTAATTCTTTAGTTAGCATTGGTGATAAGTATGTTTTGAATAAATGGTTAGGAGCAAATGTTGAAAATATTAATGTAGGATTACCAAGATCTACAAGTTTAGTTGTTTTGAATGATAAAAAAACAGGTTTTCCTCTGTGTATTATGGATGGTACTTTTATTTCTGCTGTTAGAACTGGTGGAGCTGCTGCTGTAGCTGTAAAATATTTAGCAAGAAAAGAAGATAAAGTAGCAGCTGTAATTGGAACAGGACCAATAGGAGAAGAATGTGTAAAAGCTCTTTCAGTTTTAGGCTTAGAAAAAATTAATATTACTTCTTTAGATCCAAAGCTAAAGGAAATAGCAGAAGAATTAGATAAAAAAGTATCTTCAAAAGTTGTAGCTGTAAGTTCAATTGAAGAGGCTTGTAAAGATGCTCCAATTGTTGTTTCAGCGACGACAACACCTAGACCTATAATTAAGAAGGAATGGTTAATGCAAGGATTTACAAAGATTTCTTTAGGTGGAAGAGAAGATGAGGATGAAATTTTGTTGAGTGCTGATAAAATAATTAATGATAATTGGAAACATGTAAAGAAAAGAAAATCTCAAACTGTAGCATTAATGTACGATGAAGGAAAAATTAAGGATAATATGATTTATTCAGATATCGGACATATTATTTCTGGAAATGTTAAAGGAAGAGAAAGTGATAATGAAAATATTTATTTTAATGCTGTAGGTTTAGGAGAATTGGATTTGTTTGTTGCAGCAAAAATTTATGAAAAGAGTAAAAAAGAGAATAAGTTTCAATTTTAAATTTTTAATATTTTTTTAATATTATCAGAAAAAAACATTTTTCTAAGCTTTTTATCGTCAGTAGCATACTTTATTTTTAGAATGTCAATTTTGGGGTGCGAATAAGGAGAATCTGAGCCAAATATAATTTTTTCTGGATTTGCATTTTCTATTACATATCTTGTTCTGAAAGGAGATATTATTGAAGTATCTAAGTAAATGTTGGGATATTTATTTACAATTTTAACTGTTTCCATAAATCTATTTTTTCCAGCATGAGCAATGATTATTGGTCCCGAATATTTTAATTCTTCAATAAAGTTTACAAAAGTGTTTTTCTCGTCAGAAGTATGTACTATTATAGGTAGCTTATGTTTTTCTAATTCATCTAAAATTTCTTGTGCTTCAGTAATTTTTGAGTTTCTTGTGTGAAATTTTACACCCTTAAGTTTTAATTTTAGAATGTGGTCTAATTCTTCTAATGCATTTTTGTTTAACTGATTAATTCTGCCAAAACCTATAAACTTTTTATTATTTTTACACAATAAAGCAATTTTTTTATTATCTTCATATGTTGATCCTGTTTTTGTTTGTGGTGCAAAAGGAAATACAACTGCTTTATCGATGCTGGCAATTTTCATTCTTCTTAGGAGTTCTTTTGATGTTTGTCTCTCAAAATTATTTTCAAATCCTAAGTGATTATGGCAATCTATGATCATAGGTATCCAAAAAGATATGTATTATTTAAGTTTTATCTATATGGGAGATTTACTACTAACCTATACTTAAAAAAACATATATCTTTAAAAAGTTTTTAGGCCAAAATAAGAGAATGCGGAAAAAGTTTATAAGGTTTTTAGATAACCTTGCACTGCTTGAAAAAGAGGAAGAAATTAATAAGGAAGATGGTGATTCTTCTGTTGGACCATATGCTGCAATGTAAAGCATTGGAACATAGAGAATAGGAAGATTAATTATCTCTTTAGGTATTTAAGTTACAATAATATTTATAAAGTTCTTTTCTACTTTCAACTTAAGTTAAAATGGAGGAAGAAAAAAAATGAATGTTTTTGGTTCTTTAATTGAAGATGCTTTAAAAAATGTAGAAACTCCTTCAGCAGAAGCTGAAGTAGGACAGGCGAATATAAAAGTAGTTGGTTGTGGTGGCGGAGGATGTAATGTCACAAATTGGTTATTTAAAAAAGGTATTCAAGGTGCAGAAATTATTGCAATGAATACAGATAAACAACATTTAGATCTTGTAGAGGCTGATAAAAAATTACTTATTGGTAGAGATTTAACAAGAGGACTGGGTTGTGGTGGTTTTCCAGAAAGAGGAAAAGAAGCTGCAAAGGAACAAATGTCTGAAGTTAAAAATTTATTAAGAGGTTCTGATATGGCTTTTATTACTGCAGGTATGGGTGGAGGAACTGGTACAGGTTGTGCTCCTGTTGTTGCGCAAGTAGCTAAGGAAGAAAAAGCGATTGTAATTGGTGCTGTTACTATGCCTTTTGATATTGAAAGGGCTAGAATAGAGAAAGCTGAATATGGTTTACAACAACTAAGAGAAGTTTGTGATACTGTAATTGTTATTGATAACAATAGGTTAGTACAAATTGCTGGAAATTTACCAATCCAACAAGCTTTTGCAGTTGCTAATGAATTGATCTCAACTATGATTAAAGGAATTGTTGAAATTATTGCTGTACCATCTTTAGTAAACTTAGATTATGCAGACGTAAAAGCAATTATGTCAAATGGAGATGTATCTGTTATTGGAATTGGTGAAAGTGATTCACAGAGTAGAGTTGAAGAAGCAGTTAAGAGAGCTTTATCAAATCCGTTATTAGATGTAACTTATGAAGGTGCTACTGGAGCTTTGATTCATGTGGCTGGTGGAGATGATTTAACTTTAGATGAAGTAAATAAAGTTGGAGATTTGATTACATCAGCTTTAGATGAAGATGCGAATGTTATCTGGGGTGCAAGAATTTCTGGAGACATGAAAGGAAAACTAAGAGTTATGACTATTGTTACTGGAGTAAATTCACCTTATATTTTAGGTAAGGGTGGAGTTGCAAGACAACAGAAACAACAGAACATGAGTAGGAATCTAGGAATAGATTTCTTTTAATTTTTTATTTTATTATTATTCTAAATATATTATAACAATAAGTTTTTAAAGGTATGATGAATTTTTTGGGCAATGAATGAAACAAGTCCATTTTTGGAAGTAGTTGGTTTAGAAAAAGTAATTAGTTCTTGTAGAGAGTTTTCTTTAAATTCACAATTAACAAAAATTTATGATGAGAGAAATAAATTGTATGTTATACCAATATGGCATAGAAGATCCATAAGTTTTGATGTTT